>CAMWXA010000091.1 GCA_947178035.1 uncultured Lachnospiraceae bacterium
GGTGTGGATGGACAGACGCAGGCAGTCGATAAGGTGCAGGAGACTTTTGCGGATTTCCGCATGCTGGCAGAGAAAACAAGTGAATCGGTCAGAAGCATGGAAGTGCTGATTGTAGAGATACATGAATGTGACCGCTCCGTTCTGAGTGCTGTGGAGCGAATACAGAACATTTCTGCAAATACAGCAGAGCTGACGGAAAAAGTAGCAGATTCCCTGGAGGAACAGTTAGGGGGAATCAGAAATGTAGCAAAACGCATCGATAATTTGTCAAAGGTTTCGGAGAAAATGGAACAGGAGATGACAAAATTGTGTCAAAATCAGACGGGGCGCGGACATAAGTGATGGAGGATTTGAGCATGGAAATTTCAAAGAGAGACTGGAAACTTTTCAGGGACAAGATTGCCGGCTGGCAGGAGAACTATATGGATCGGCTCAATCAGGAATATATAGCGCTTTTAAGCGGAGCTGCGGATCCTTCCGAAAAGTTCTGGGCGTTGGATAAGAGAATCAGGAAGGATAAGAAGAAACCAGGAGTAATGCTGGAAATGGAAAAATCAAATGCGATTTTCGATATTGCGATGCTTGTTCATGACAAGGTGATTGGGTTTGAGGATTTGACGGAGTTTAGTGATGGCCTGCAAGATGCAGTCAAATTAATTCTTCATAGGAACTGTTGAGGAGGATGGGAATGGGACAGAAAATCTTTTCAGGCGACTGAATAGAAAGATACAATAAACATTCTGAGTATGAATGAAGATATCACACCGAAAAAGAAATAACAGATGATATTTCTTTTTCGGTAAAGGATATTAAATATGCGCTATTGGATAATCAGCGGATTCCAAGTGCTTCTACGGGGAGTATGTCAAAATAGTGTGGGCATCCCAAGAGATCCATATAATCATAATAATCCTGATACTTTGGAGCATGAAACCATTCTGAGGATAATAAATATGTGTATATTATGTTATAACCGATTGGGTCTAGAAGTTTTTTATATTCAAATATTTTAAATGGGAAAGTGGCTAATTTTTCATCGACGGAGCCACTTGTGTGCTGAAATTTTTTTTCAATGATATATACAGTATGATTTAATTCATTTATGAATGCTTCATCAGGTTCCCATCTTTTAGAATTAATCATTTTATCATTAATACCTCTTGATTTTAAAAAGACTGTTGCAAATTCTGCCTGGTTTATAGAATATCCAATCAGTCGGTTGTTCATGTATACTTCATAATTATTATGAATTTCAAAACCAGCATTCATTAATGCATCATTTAATGATGTTGTTTGTTCAAATAGTAACCCGTTTTTGTTTGTTTGAGCGCCGCCGCCATATTTATTTGGAATTTTTAGCATATATTATTTCTCCATTCTAAAAAAATTGTCTATTTCAATATCAAGCACATTTGCAATTTGATTTAATACAGAGATGGATAAGCTCTTATCGCATCCTGCTGCTTCGATTTTAGAAAGATAACTGATGCTTATTTGAGCTTGTTCAGCAAGTTGTATTTGCGTTAACCTGGCTTGTTTTCTGTAGTATTTTATATTAGAACCTATAACATAATATAGATCTGCATCGTTGTTGAAACGCATATTGCACCTCTTTCGCCATTTGCTATAATTATCGCATGTAAATAAATATATATAAATTCACTTATAGTGAAACATGCAGGATTGTAGATGCAATAATTAGAATATTGTGATAAAATATGGAAAAATAAGGAGGTGAAAGTTATGCCGTATGGCAGCACAGACTATGCAGAATGTCCGAGATGTGGAAAACGGGCACTTGGACAAAGTGAAATTGAGCAATTGTTCGGATATAGAACAATGGAAAGTGGGAAGATAATTCCGCAATCTCATTGTAGAGAATGTAGAAGTGAAGAAGTAAGAAATAGCAGTCGTTAGTATGGAAGATATAGCGTAGTTGAACTCTGTGCTATGGGATAAGGAGGTATGACTCATAAGGTTACAACCAGATAATTTTGTACTTGAACCAACAACGGTTTGGTCATTTCCAGACAGGGGAAGTTGGGCAACACATTCAGGAAAGTATCGAGGAAATTGGTCGCCATATATACCAAGGAATCTATTACTTCGTTATTCAAGACCAGGAGACTGGGTCTTAGATCAATTTATGGGTAGTGGAACGACACTTGTTGAAGCAAAACTACTGAATCGCAATGCAATTGGTGTTGATATCAATCTGCAATCTGTTTCAATCTCTGAAACAAATTTACAATTCCAGTGCGAAACAAAATCAAAGATATGTATGCGGAAAGCAAATGCTGCTGATTTGGATTTTATTAAGGACAGTAGTATTGATTTTATTTGCACACACCCGCCGTATGCCGATATCATTAAATATAGTCAGGATATCGAAGGGGATATTTCACTTTTAACTTATGAGGATTTTTTGAAAGAAATGATTCCTGTTGCGCAGGAATCCTATCGTGTGCTAAAAAAGGGAAAAAGGTGTGCGGTGATGATTGGCGATATGCGAAAAAGAGGGAAAGTAGTGCCGTTAGGTTTTCGTGTAATGGATCGCTTTCTACAGGCAGGATTTGCAATAGAAGAGATTATTATTAAAAAGCAGCATCATTGTCGTTCTACAAAGTATTGGGAAAAACAGAATAACAATTTCTTGTTATTGGAACATGAGTATATTTTCGTTTTTCAAAAGTAAACAGCGCATATAGTATGAAAGTTTCGGTTGTTATTTTCAGAGTTTGCCATTATAATAAAATATGGTAGAGATTTTCATAGACATAGAGAAGAGGAACTGAAATGAGTAATTCAAATATTTCTCCATTTGTGAAGTGGGCAGGCGGAAAGCGTCAGCTGCTGCCACAGATAAAAGCGCGTATGCCAAAAGAATATAACAATTATTATGAGCCTTTTGTGGGTGGTGGTGCGGTGCTGTTCGAATTACGTCCTGAAAATGCTTTGATAAACGATATCAACAAAGCATTAATGAATACATATCGGCAGATTTGTAGTAACCCGGAAGCATTTCTAAAAGAAATCAGCAGACTTGACTCACAGATGTCAGAGGATGGTAAAACGTATTATTACTCCAAGAGAGAACATTTTAATGATAAACTGATGAAAGCAGAGTATGACATTGAGTTAGCAGCATTGTTTGTATTTATGAATAAACACTGTTTTAATGGGTTATACAGAGTAAATGTAAAGGGACTTTTTAATGTTCCATATAATAATAGTCGCAGTTCATCTGTTGATGACAATATGATTATGGAGATATCAAAGTATTTAAAGACAGTAAAAATTGTGGATGGTGACTTTGAAACAGCATGTTTGGATGCAGCAAAGGGCGATTTTGTATTTCTTGACAGTCCTTATGCGCCACTAAATCCGACCTCATTTGAGTCCTATACAAAAGAAGGATTTGATATAGAGAGTCATAGGCGCCTGGCAGGACTTTACGATGATTTGACATCAAGAGGCTGTTACTGTATGCTGACGAATCACAATACAGAACTAATCAATGAATTGTATGGCGGCAAAGGCTATCAGATAGATGTCGTCAGCGTGAAACGCCTGATTAACTCAGATGCATCGAACAGAGTGGGTGAAGAGGTTATTATACGCAATTATGAGTGAGGACGAGGTAATGGAAAACTTATTTGCAAAGAAAGTGCCATTATATTTCGAGACAGAAGAATCTCAATTAGTATTAGGCGATTGTTTTAAAATATTAACAAAAATGAAACCGGAATCTGTGGATATGATATTTGCAGATCCGCCATATTTTTTAAGTAATGATGGGATTACTTGTCAGGGTGGCAAAATGGTTTCGGTAAATAAAGGTTCGTGGGATAAACTCGGCACAAGTGGAACCAGTGTAGAGGAGAAACACAAGTTTAACAGAAAGTGGATAAGGCTGTGTAAAAAAATACTAAAGTTGAATGGGACAATCTGGATATCGGGAACGCTGCACAATATATATTCAATTGGTATGGCATTGGAACAGGAAGGTTTTAAAATTCTTAACAATATCACTTGGCAGAAAACAAATCCGCCGCCAAACTTAGCATGTCGATGCTTCACACATTCTACGGAAACCATATTATGGGCAAAGAAGGATGAAAAGAAGTCTCGGCATTTCTTTAATTATGAGGAGATGAAAGAGAAAAATGGCGGAAAACAGATGAAGGATGTGTGGATTGGTGCATTGACAAAACCATCGGAAAAAACGGAAGGAAAGCACCCAACTCAGAAACCAGAATATTTGCTTGAGAGAATTGTCTTAGCCTCAACAGAAGCAGGACAGGTTGTACTAGATCCATTTTGCGGTTCTGGGACTACTGGAGTGGAGGCTGTACGGTGGGGGAGAAAATTCATTGGAATAGAAGTAAGTGAGGAATATTTGGAGATAGCGGAAAGAAGATTAAAGAAGGAACGTGGAAGTATTTGTTGATAGAGCAATAAAGAAATTACTTTGAAGGAGTGATAATAGATGAGGGATTTTAATGAATGGTTAAGTAAATTCAGACCAAGTATATCAAGCTATGATTATTATATTGATTTCCATAAGGTTGTGAGAAATGTAGATGAGATAAAAGTAGAATTGAATATTTTAAATTCTTTAATCGGATCAAAAAATATAGAGGAAGATTTTGCAAAAATTGTGACAAAATATCCAGAGACGTTATCCTGTGTGCCGCTGCTGCTTGCTGTGCGGGGAAATGAGATTTATGCACAAGATGAGGAGGGCGCGTTTCTCTACAACTTTAAGAAAATAAGCTATAGTGTGGAACAGTATAAAGTGTTTATGCGTAAGACAGGATTATTTGATATGATTGAAAACCATTTGGTAAATAATCTTGTCGACTATGCTCTTGGCATTGAAACGGGGCTTGACTCTAATGGCCGAAAGAACCGGGGCGGACATCAGATGGAAGATCTGGTTGAGAAGTATATCGTATCAGCAGGATTCGAGAAGGACATAAACTATTTCAAGGAAATGTACTTAAAGGATATTGAACAAAAGTGGATGATTGATTTATCAGCGCTTTCCAATCAGGGGAAAGCGGCTAAGCGATTTGATTTTGTAGTAAAAACAGAGCAAATGATTTATGGAATTGAAACGAATTTTTATGGTGGGGGCGGATCAAAACTGAATGAGACTGCAAGAAGTTATAAGATGCTTTCACAAGAGGCAGATACAATAAATGGTTTTACTTTTGTCTGGTTTACAGATGGAACAGGATGGAAGAGCGCCAGAGGAAATTTGCGAGAGACGTTTGAGGTCATGGATACTATTTACAGCATTGACGATATGGAGCATGGAATTATGCAGGATGTATTTGTGTAGGAGGATGCGAATGATAAAAGGTGCTTATGAAGTCGTTCGAAAATAGAACATATTTTGGCTTTGGGAAACTCAAGGGGGCGAGTGAAATAGCCCGTAAAGATGAACCGTATTTTACCTATAGGGCGCGACAGTATTAGAGCATTAAAACACACAAGTTGACAGCAGAGTGCGAAAGCGTTAAAATATAATCCACAAAGGGGGCTTTATATGAAGCAAAAATTAGATAGAACTCTGGGAATGTACTCTGCACTGATGATCAGCATCGGAACAATGATCGGCTCTGCGATTTTCGTTTTGGCGGGCACAAGTTACGCGACAGCGGGGCCAGGCGCATCGCTTGCTATCTTTCTGGCAGGTATCGCGGCAGTGTTTACAGGCTTGTCCTTTGCGGAGCTTGTGACGGTGATACCGAAGGCGGGCGGCGGCTATGTCTATGTGAAGGAGGCGACAGGGAACAATATTGTCGGTTTTATCTGCGGCTGGGGGTTCTGGCTTGGGTATGCGATGTCGTGCGGTCTGTTTGCGCTGGGTTTTGGAAATTTTATCAATTATATCTTTCCGTTTATCCCACAGATGGCGGCAGCTTATCTGCTCGTGGTCTACGTCATGTTCACAAATATCAAGGGGACAAAAAGTTCCGGGACGCTGCAGAATGTGATCACGACGCTTTTGGTCGCGCTGCTGGCCTTATACGTTATCGTCGGGATTTTTCATATCGATATGGAGAACCAGACACCGTACACGCCGCAGGGAATGGCGGGCGTGTTTAACGCGATGGGCTTTCTGTATATGACTTATATCGGGTACGGACTGATCACCACGGCGAGCGAGGAGGTCATTGAGCCGGAAAAGACGATTCCGAAGGCCATTCTGATATCCATTGCAGCTGTTATTGTGATCAAGACTTCGGTATTCTTTATAGGCTGCGGCATTATTCCGTGGCAGCAGCTGGTGCCGGAGGTTACGAGCACACCGATGATCGACACGGCAGTTCATATAGGAGGGCCGGTTGGCGGTTATCTCTTCGCCTTTGCCGGAATCCTAGCGACGCTCTCTTCGATCAATACAGCGGTCATGGCGTCCTCGCGGACTTCTTTTGCGATGGCGAGAGACCAGCGTCTGCCCAGCCTGTTCAAGATGATTAACAAGACGACCAAAACGCCGATCTTTTCGATAGTCGTGTCTTCGATTATCGTCTTTATCGCAGTGTCGATCAGGGATTTGGAGCATATTTCGACTGTGACCAGTATTTTCTCGCTGACAGGCTACAGTCTTGTCAATGTGGCGCTGATCATCTTTCGGAAAAAGATGCCGGAGCTTGACCGGAAATTCCGGGTTCCGCTGTTTCCGCTCACGCCGCTGCTCGGCATTGGACTGAATCTGTTTCTGATTGTCAATCTTGCCATATCAGACCGTCCGGCATTGATCATTGCGGTCTCTGTGATTGGCATTGGGATACTGTACTATTATCTGGTTATGCCGAAGCTAAAATATGCATCAAAGGGAATTTCCATTGTCGATGTGCCTGAGATTAAAGAACAGAAAAAGGATAACAGGAAAAACGAGATTATTATTCCGGTGTCAAATCCAAACACAGCGGATGGACTGCTGAATTTCGGCAGGAAGATTGCACTTGCGGAGGATAGCACAACCGTTGTCCCGGTGAAGGTCAATGTCTTTCCGGATAACCTGCTCACGATTGCGGATTATGATACCATGATGCAGTCCATGGGCGTGCAGGACAGCGTTGTCCAGATGCTCAAGGAGTATGAGTCCGATCCGTGTATGCGGCCAGTATTGATTAATTCAACCAATGCTTTTCACGCGATCATGTCAGTCATCAAGAAGGAGAAAAATCCGCTTGTGATCATGGGCTGGCACGGTTCCGGTCTGGTGAAATACATGCATGGCAATATTACATACCAGATGCTTCAGGAGGCGCCTGCGGATGTTGGCATTCTGCGGATGAATGGCCAGAAAACGGAGTTTAAAAATATTCTGTTCCCGTATGGCGGCGGAAAATATTCCAAGATGACGGCGAAGGTTGTCAACCGCATTGCGAACGGATACGGGGCAAAGATTACGCTGCTCAATGTGGTAGATCACGAGGAGGATATCGAGAGCACAAGAGAGTATCTCGACAAATCGGCGGCAAAGTTTGACCAGCCGACAGAGATTATGGTCTGCAGCGGGGATTTGATCGAGAAGGTTGTGGAGCATTCTGATCAGTATGATCTGATTGTCATGGGTGCTTCTCTCGACTGGGGAATCCAGGAGGTTGTGACAGGATTCCGCACAGACAGGATTATGGAGCAGGCGAAGTGCTCAGTACTGATTATCAAGAGTTATGATATCTTCCTGCAGAGGACGAAGGTGCGCGGAATTATTCACAAGACGAGAAATGTGATGCACCAATAAATGAATATTGATACGGGAAAATCGTTTACGAATAAGTATGCATAAATAAACAAGAGTTTAGAAAACTGTAAAGATAGGACTGGTGTAATGTATGAAAAACATATATTATACCAGTTTTTTTGATACTTATGGACGAATAGACCAACAGAAACCACACAGATTATCAAACAGGATCTGACCGCGCTGCATATTTTGACAAGGGACTCCACATACTAAGCAAAATGGATGTTACAGTTTGGCCTGGCGTTTTGCACTGCAGATTATGGCTTGATACCTGTAACGATATGGAACTGCATTGCTGCGATTCCACAAAAAAGCATGGGTGGACAAAACATTTTTGAACAGTTATTCATAATAGTTTTTCATAGAAAGAATGGAGCAACCATGGAAAAAGACTACAGTAAGCTATGGACATTATTCAAGTCAATGTTTGTGTTGAGCGCCTGCACGTTTGGCGGCGGGTTTGTGATTGTTTCCCTAATGAAGAAGAAATATGTGGAGGAGCTGAAATGGCTGGAGGAGGATGAGATGCTTGACGTTACGGCGATCACGCAGTCCGCACCAGGGCCGCTTCCGGTCAACGCCTCTGTCATCATCGGCTACCGGATTGCAGGAGTTGCAGGTTCCCTGACAGCGATATTGGGAACGATACTGCCTCCGATGATTATTATCTCGATTATCTCTTTGTTTTATGAGGAGTTTCGAACGAATCCTTATGTTGCCACAGCATTGCAGGTGATGCGTGCCGGGGTCGCAGCGGTGATTTTTGATGTTGTGATCAATCTGGCGGGAAATGTGGTGAAAACAGGGCGTTTTTTGTATATGACAATGATGATAGTGGCGTTTGTGTCGACTTATTTTCTGGATGTCAGCGCGATGGTTATTATTTTTGTCTGTCTTGGAATTGGTCTGGCAGACCTGTATTTGGTCCTCAAAAAGAATAAAACAGCACTGACGGAAAGTGAAACGATACCAAAGCCGAGTAAAAAAAATAAGAGAGGAAGGGTGTAAGCGATGCTGCTAATCAAACTTTTTTTTTCATTTATATGGGTTGGCCTGTTCAGTGTGGGAGGCGGATATGCCGCGATTCCGCTGATTCAGGATCAGATTGTCCATATGCATAAGCTGATGACCATGGAGGAATTTTCGGATCTGGTCACGGTGGCAGAGATGACGCCGGGACCGATTTCAATCAATTCAGCGACTTTTGTCGGTATGCGGACAGCTGGCATTTATGGAGTGCTGCTCTGTACTATTGGATGCATTATTCCTTCGTTTTGCATCTGTCTGACTCTGGCATATTTTTATTACAAGTACCGCACCGTGAGCGGTGTGCAGGTGGTGCTTGGCTCGCTGCGGCCGGCAGTTGTGGCGCTGATTGCCTCTGCGGGAGCGTCCATTCTGATGCTGGGGCTGTTTCAGGCGGAGCTTCACGAGATTGTGCTGGGCAACATCCGAATTGTAGAACTTGGTATTTTTATCGGTGCGCTGGTAATCCTTAGAAAATATAAAGCAAACGCGATAACCATCATTTTGGGAAGCGGTGTTGTGGGAACGCTGGTTTATGGCCTGATGGGAGCGATATAGGAGGGAACACGATGGGAGTTGATATTGATAAAATATTTGAACAACAGGATTATTATGGGATTCGCTTGGAGAGTATCGGCGGGCTGGGTGCGAATCTGTGCGGGAAAATGGTGGGTGAGCTGGCAGTCCGATATCTGAATCTCAACAGTGCGGGATTTTCCAGTTACGGTTCTGAGAAGACGGGAACTCCGGTAAAGGGGTATATCCGCTTTTGTCCGCCGGAAAAGGAGATCAGGGTGCATTCCCCTGTCGTCAATCCCGATTTGCTGGTCATTTTCCATCAGGCGCTGATGCGCGATCCGAGCGTGTGGAAGGGATGCAGTGACAGGACAACCGTGATCATTGCGCTGGACCAGGGGCAGGAGGAAGCCATGATGCAGAATCTTCCTGATATTATGAAAGAATGTTATGTGGTCAATGCCCGCCAGATTGCGATGGAGACGAAATCGCGCATCAATGTGGTGATGCTGGGTGCGATGGCAAAGGTGATGGGATTTGTGGAACTGGAGGCGGCAAGGCAGATTTGCCGGGATAATCTTGGCAGAAAATATCCGGCAGCTCTGGAGGGCAATCTGAAAGGACTGGAACAGGGCTACGGGCAGGTGCAGCGGTTGAATGAAACTTCGTTTGGCAGATTAAAAAAATGTGCCGGCAGTGAGAGCACAACGCCGGACAACGGTCAGGAATGGGGCTATGCGACAGCGCCGATCGGCGGTGTGAATCCGCGGTCTGGCAGCACTGTGACTGCGGATTTGTCCCCGTCAAGACAAGGGTATGTCCCGATTTTTCTCAAGGAACGGTGTATCAACTGCGGGCTCTGCGATTCCACCTGCCCAGACATGGTCTTTCAGTTTGCAAAAGGAACGTATAACGGCCGGGAGATGATGGTCAACCAGGGGCTGGATTACTATCACTGCAAGGGCTGTATGCGCTGCGTGGACGTGTGTCCGGTCAATGCGCTGGTGCGGGGGATGGAGGCCGAGCATCCGGATAAAAAGTATTTTATGCCCAATCAGGATATGCTGCGCACGCCGGATTATTATGTGAAAGCAGGACCAGACGGTTATATTACGTCGGAATCTTACCTGACAGAAAAGAGAATAGAAGGGGGAGAGGTCTAATGGAGAAACAGATAACAGAATATGTGAGCGGCAATGAAATCGCGGCAATCGCAATCAAACAGATTGGCTATGATCTGATGGGTTACTATCCGATTACGCCATCCACCCAGATCGCGGAGAATCTCGATGAGATGCGCGCGAAAGGTGAGACGGACCTTATTATGATTGCTGCGGAGGGGGAGCACAGTGCGGCGGGAATCTGTTATGGTGCTTCGGTTGGCGGCGGCAGAGTCATCAACGCCACCAGCGCAAATGGTCTGCTGTATGCTCTGGAGCAGTTTCCAGTGCAGTCTGGAACGCGGTATCCGATGGTGATGAATGTGGTGTGCAGGACAGTGTCGGGACCGCTGTCCATCAAGGGAGATCACAGCGATATCATGTATCTGCTAAACGCGGGCTGGCCGATTCTGTTTGCCCATACGGTGCAGCAGGTCTATGACTTCAATATCATAGCGTTGAAGCTTGCGGAGCAGGTACGGCTTCCGGTGGTGGTGGCGTATGACGGATTTTTTACCAGTCATCAGAAAAGGCGCTGTCTGCGGTTCGAGGATGACAAGGTCGTGCGGCAGTTTATCGGACCAAAGCGGGAAGTGTATCCTTTCCTGGATCTGGAGAATCCGGTCACAGTGGGTTCCTATATGAACGAGCCGGATTTGATCAACAACCGCTATCAGCTCCATCTGGCAATGTGTCAGGCGGATGCGCTGATTCCAAAGCTTTTTGAGGAATATGGTGCGATTTCCGGCAGGGAGTACAGCAAGGTGGAAGGATACTTCCGCGAAGATGCGGAAGAACTTCTGGTGCTTCTCGGTTCCTCCTACGAGACGGCAAAAGAGGGTGTGGACAAACTGCGCAGAAACGGCAAAAAAGCGGGAGCAGTGACGCTGAATGTGCTGCGCCCTTTTCCGGAAAAAGAGCTGTTTGCGGCATGTAAAACCGCGGATACGATGTTGGTGGCTGACAGACAGGACAGCTACGGCGCCGGGGGAGGAAATCTTTCGCTGGAAGTGCGCGCCATGATGCAGAAGCTGGGCGGTCATGCAAAGATAAAGAGTCTGGTCTACGGGCTTGGCGGGAAGGATTTCTTCGCGGAGGACGTGGAAAGCATGCTTGACTTTGCGAGGGATTCGGAGACGCCGGATTTTGACTACTACGGAGTGAATCCCGGCTCAGTCCGGGAGTCGGTGGATCAGGGCAGCTTTTTTGCCCCGCTCACAAAAGAAAAGACACAAATTGGCGCAACAGTTGTGAAGAGAGCGTCATCGAAGGACGTGCAGGTGGAGGGAGGCAGTCTGAACGCGACAGCAGCCATGCCGAAACGTCTCGCACCGGGGCACGGTGCCTGTCCGGGCTGCGGGATACCGGTTAATTTGAATCTGTTGCTGAGGGCAGTCGAAGATCCTGTAGTATTTCTGTTTCAGACTGGGTGCGGCATGATTGTCACGACGCCTTATCCGAAAACCAGCTTTAAGGTTCCATACCTTCACAATTTGTTTCAAAACGGCGCGGCGACGCTCAGCGGTCTCGCGGAGATTTGCTACAGAAAGCAGAGAAAGGGGGAGCTGCCGCAGGGCGATATTATTTTTGTCATGGTCAGCGGGGACGGCGGTATGGATATCGGTATGGGCTCCGCGCTCGGCACGGCGCTCAGAGGACACAGGCTGCTGTTGTTTGAGTACGACAACGGCGGCTATATGAACACGGGTTACCAGTTGTCCTATTCAACGCCCAAAGGGGCGAGAAGCTCTACTTCGCATGTCGGTGTAAACCAGTACGGAAAGACATTTTTCCACAAAGATATGCCCCGGATTATGGCATCTGCGGGGATTCCGTATGTGGCGACTGCGGCGGAATCCAATCCGACGGATTTTATCAAAAAGGCGGCGAAAGCGGCGTTTTATGCAAAGACGGAGGGAACGGCGTATCTCAAGGCGCTGTCGGCGTGTCCTCTGAACTGGAACGACAATCCGGCGACCGAGCGGAAGGTGATTGAGGCGGGTGTCAACTGCTGTTATTTTCCGCTGTATGAAATCGAGCAGGGGACGACAAGGCTCAGCTACGCGCCGGATACGGCAGGCAGGAAGATTCCTGTCACAGACTGGCTTGCGATGATGGGACGCACGAAGCATCTCTGCGGAGAGGAATACAAAGAGGTTGCGGAGAGTCTGCAGATGGAAGTGGACAGAAGGTATCAGCGGATAAAAATGGAGTCCGAACATGAATTGTGATATTGTATTTTGTGGCGGTCTTATGATAACATGGTTATATCACAGGGTTAGGAACTGTTAATAAATTACTCATGACAATTACTTGTCTAAATGCCCATCTGCGGCATCAGATAATCTTGACGTAGCCCGCTACGCCTGCGATTATCTTC
>CAMWXA010000092.1 GCA_947178035.1 uncultured Lachnospiraceae bacterium
GTGTTGTATAAGATTAACATGATCACAGAGGAGGACGGATGGATTGTCCTGGACACAGACGGCTGGGCTTCGGAACCGATTCGCCTGCTCGTGCAGAGTGTTGCCGAGGAGATGGGGAAAGAAGCATTTCAACCTTATGAGGGAGATGCCCAGTTTATGATTAAAGGAGATCCATACAAATTGATTTTCCAGTATGATGATGTGTTTGGATCCTGTGTCATACTGGATAAGTTAGAGGATAAGGATGCTGTGGTGGAGCTTTTGCAGCGTCATTTTGATTTATTGAAAAACAAATAAGAAAAAATAAAGGAGGCATATCATTATGGCAGATAACAATTGCGCATATTGTGTGGAAGGTGAACTGGTAGACAAATTTGGTATCAAGATTTGTGAACTGGATGCGACGAAGGTGTATTTATTTAAGGAGCAGAGCCATAAGGGAAGGGTGATAGTGGCAAGCAAGCATCATGTGAGTGAGATGACAGCGCTTTCCGAGGAGGAGAGAAATGCATTTTTCCATGATGTGAACCATGTCGCGGAGGCGATTCACAAGGCCTTCTCGCCGGACAAGGTAAATTACGGTGCCTATGGTGATACGGGACATCACCTTCACTTTCATTTAGTTCCCAAATATAAGGACGATGCGTTTGAGTGGGGCAGTACATTTGCCATGGATCCCAAGAGAAAGACGCTGTCTGACGCAGAGTACGAAGCGATTATTACAGAATTGAAAAAATATCTGTAGACAATATTCAGACAGGTGATTATGAGGAATAGGACAATCTGATTGCTGAATATGTATAAAAGAGCAGGTGATAAGAGGAAAGGATTGCAGCTTTTATGCAGATATATGTGGTCAGAGAAGGAGACAGTATAGACAGTATTGCGGCGGCATTTGCAGTCAATGCAGAGGAAATTGCTTATGACAACCAGATTCCGGCGCCCTATCGTCTGGCTGTCGGGCAGGCATTATTGATTCCAGATGCAGGGAACAAATCCGGGCAGACGGAGCAGAAAAGAGAGGTTCATGTCAATGGCTATGCGTATCCATATATACAAGAGCAGGTGCTTTCCGAAACATTGCCATATCTGACGAACCTCTCAGTATTTTCCTATGGTTTTACCACAAGCGGAAATCTGGTGCCGCCCCAAGTGGATGACAACTGGATGATTCATGAAGCATGGACACAGGGAACAGAACCGATTCTGGTCTTAACGCCATTTGACCAGACAGGAATGTTTAACAATTATCTCATCAGTGAGATTACGCATAACTTGACGGCACAGCAGAATCTGATCGACCAGATGTTTTTGACAATGGAGGAGAAAGGCTTTGCTGGTATCGACCTTGATTTTGAGTATATTCTGCCACAAGACAGGGTGGCGTACGCAGATTTTGTGGCAAATGTCAGGACGCAGGCTGCTCCGAAGGGATATTCGGTCTCTGTGGCACTTGCGCCGAAAACTTCGGCAGACCAGGCAGGGCTTTTGTATGAAGGAAAGGATTATAAGCTGCTTGGCGCAGCAGCGGACAGTGTGCTGCTGATGACTTATGAGTGGGGATATACTTATGGTCCTCCTATGGCAGTTGCTCCGGTTCATAAAGTGCGGGAGGTTGTTGAGTACGCAGTAACGGAGATTCCGACCGGGAAAATAGATCTGGGGATTCCCAATTATGGATATGATTGGACACTGCCTTTTATACAGGGCACTTCCAAGGCACGGACAATCGGAAATGTGGAGGCTGTACAGATTGCGATTGAAAACGATGCTGTGATACAGTTTGACCAGACGGCTATGTCTCCGTTTTTTCGATATGAAAAGGATGGGGTACAGCATGAGGTATGGTTTGAGGATGTGCGGAGCATGAAGGAGAAATTCCAGTTAATCTTAGAATATGGGCTGAGGGGAATGGGATACTGGCAGATTATGAGACTGTTCCGTGCAAACTGGCTGCTGCTTGCAGATACTTTTAACATTATAAGAAATTGAGCGCCAATAATACCCACATAGGGTATTGTTGGCGCTTCTTTTACAAAATAATTTCCTGCCAACTTCCGATAACTTCCTCACAGGCATCGGGATCCATGTCCGCGACAGCCTCGCAGAGCTTAAGGTACAGTTCATGGCTTTCGTCATCAAAGCTATATCCGTCAAGGGTATGAATCGCATCATCCATTCTGTCCATATCGAGGTCGTCGATTGCCTGCTGCATCTCAGCAAAGACGTTTGTTAGAACAGCGGATGTGATAGGTGGTTTTCCCACTGATTCCTGTATCTCTGGGAAGAAGGGGCTTAGGATATCATGATAGTGTGCATACAGAGAAAGCACATCATCCGTATTTTGGAGGATAATATCAATTTCATTGGCATTTCCAGCAGCTTCCAGTGCAGCAGCCCTGTCTGAGAGTTCATCTGCGCCAATCTGTTTGGAGGCACTCTTGAGAGCATGCACCTCAACCGTATAGTTGTGCCATTCCTCCTTGTCCTTGTAGGTCTGAATCAGCTTGAGCTTCTTGGGAATTGCATGATAGTAATCAGCGAGGATTGTCATAAAGAGATCTTCGCTGCCTAAGAGTTCTAGAGCTCCCCGTATATTCAATTCAGGAATGTCAGGCAATACAACTTTCTTCTTGGCTGAAGCCAGCCTGGTGGATCCAGAGCGCTTCTTGATTTTTTCTTTGGGCAGCCACTTGCGTATCGTATTGATAAGCATACGAACTTCAATGGGTTTCGCGACAAAATCATTCATTCCTTCTTTGATAAATAATGTTTTGACATCGCCAATGACATTGGCGGTAAGCGCTATAATTGGTACATTGTCATACTCGGAGTGGAAGCGCCTGATGATACGGGTAGTTTCGATACCATCAAGCTCGGGCATCATATGGTCCATCAGTATGAGATCATACATGGAATCAGATATTTTGTTGATTGCAGCATTGCCGCTGAGGGCAGTATCAATCTGCATATTAAGGGGTTCCAATAAGCCCTGTGCTACTGTCAGGTTAATCGAATTGTCATCCACAATGAGTACCTTAGCTGTTTCAGCAGTAAAATCATAGTATTCATCAGAAGACAAATTCTCAGGCTGGCTGAATATCTCATGATTGTAGATACCTGCTAACGATAACACAGACAAGGGTTTCTGTACCACCATTACATTTGTAGGACTGTAGTCCGCTGAGGTATCATGAGGGATCGTAACAATCGTATTGAGCTCAGGATGGGTGTTTACAAAATCCTGAAGTTCCTGATTGAAATTCTTGGAAGGAACAAACAGATAAATGTCTTTTAATGTATCGGCATGATCCCTCAAATAGGTTAAAACGTCAGCATCCTTTAGATCGGTGTAATCAATGTCTAGCTTGTGCATATCTCTTTTGAGCTGCACTTGTGCATAAGTATTGTCAAGAAAGCCGACTGCATGGCATGACGGATTTTCTGACAGCGCTATGGATGAAGCAGCATCAATGACTTTCTGCGGAATTGTAAAGGAAAAAGTGGAGCCTTCTCCATATACACTTTCTACAGAAATATCACCATTCATGAGCGTGACCAGCTGCTTACTGATAGCAAGCCCTAATCCTGTACCTTCAATGTTGCGGTTGCGCTTGGAGTCAACCTGCTGGAATGACTTGAAAAGTTTTCCGATATCTTCGGACTTGATTCCAATACCAGTATCTGATACAGAGAAGAGCAGATTGATGGTATCTTCGGATATCTGCTCAAAATCATACTTCAGGCAGATCTGGCCTACTTTGGTAAACTTGGCAGCATTGTTTGCGAGATTGGTGATGATTTGTTTGATGCGAATGCTGTCACCATAGAGTACCTTGGGAATATCAGGGTTGATATCAAGTACTAATTCAACATCATCATTGTCAATACGTGTACTGATAATGGTTGCAATATCATTGATCATGGATGCAGGTTCATAATCGGTGGTGACAATGTCCATTTTGCCCGATTCGATCTTGGAGAAGTCAAGGATATCATTGATGATTGTGAGCAGCGATTTTCCCGCAGCTTTGATCTGGTTGATGTAATTTTTGGCAGTAGGCGTCATTTCCTCACGCAGCGCCATCTCTGTCATACCAATTATGGCATTCATAGGAGTGCGCAGCTCGTGGCTTGTATTTGCGAGGAAATCGGATTTCATGTTTGCCGCTTTTTCGATCTCAATATTTGCCTCCTTCATGATGTACTTGTGGTAAGCAATGCTTGAGAGTGCACTTGTGAGCGTGTAGAGAAACAATGCGGCATTTTCAAGTTTATCTTTCTCTATGACAGGTACACTCATGACAGCTTGCAGATAGTTGATCAGATCGATATCAATCTCTGCGGCAACCTGCATGATGCGTGTGATGTCAGGCGGGGAGGTGAGAACCTGCCCGCCGACAAAGCAGCCAACCATTTTTTCGCCGGCCATAATCGGTGCGGCAAAGTCCATAAGTCCCGCGTGGCAGAAATATGTAACAGAGGAACCCACTTTCAGGGCAAGTTCGGCGCCGTGTTTGTCGCATTGCTGGCAGCGCAGACAGCCAATCGGAGAGGTTCGGGTGTATTTGTTGCAAAAATCAGTAAAATTGGTTCACTATGTCACTGGAACGCCCTCAGCATCAGTGATGATAGCGGCAAAGCCTGTCATTTTAGAAAAGGAATCCTGCAGACGCTGGAGCATTTCCACCTCAAAAAGATCTGTGAGGGTAATCTCATTATTCATAAATATGCCTCCAATTAATCTTGTTAATCAATTAACTCTTTGATTTTAGCAAGTAACGATTCGCGATCAACGGGTTTTAGTAAATAGCCCTGCGGTTTCAATGCAAGTGCACTTTTGATTTTTTCCACATCGTTGATTCCTGTGAGAAATACGACAGGAATGGTTGCCAGATAGGAATCCTTGCGGAGTTCTTCAAGAACAGCCGGACCATTCATCTCGGGCATTTCATAGTCGAGAAGAATTAGACTGACTTCTTTTGTGTTCAAGAAACGAAGCGCAACTTTACCGCTGATGGCTGTGGCCACTTCATACTTGGTATCCAGATATCCCTTAATGGTTCTGTGAATGATAGTGGCATCGTCAATGACCAGGATACGGTGGCGGTCAGGGGCTTCGGGCTGTCTCTCGGAAAGGCCGTTTGACTCTGGTGCTTTCTCGACTTTCTCAATGGCAGCATCAATCTGTGCCAATGTGTCAAATGCGTTGCTGGCATTGGAATCCAGTGCTTTTGAGAGCGGAGAGTCCGCAGCAGTAGACAAGTATGTCTTGTGATTCTTGATAAACCTTGTGATAGTCTCTTCCATATCTGGTGTGGACATGGGAAGCTTGACACTCAGCTCGGGGATACAGTTTGGTATCTTACATGCAAAGTCCAGACTGACAGAATCTCCGATTGCAGCAAAGGGGATATCGTTTTTGCCGAGCACGTCGTGGAAGCTTGCAATCGTGACAAGATCATCTCTTGTCTCGGCGCGCATACAGTAAATAAAAATATCCGGTTGAAAGTACTGGACATGATTTTTCAAATCATCAAACAAAACGGATGATGTCATGCATTCAAATGCAAAATCCATTTGTAGAAAAAAATTACTGATGATTTTTTTGCTGTTTCCAGCTAGCAATACCTTATATTTCATTGTAAAGTCCTCCTGTTTGTTCGTTACTATTCACGGCTTGGGAGCCAAATGCAGAAACGTTTGTTCTAATATTAGCGAACTGGCTATCAAAAAGTGTTTTGACAACCATACCGTTATTATAGTATCATAAAATGTGCAATTAATAAATACAAAGTTAAATTTTAAATGGTTTTGACAGGAGTTTGGTGTTACTGTTCACACTCACGCCAAAGTAGTGGGAATCATGCGCCAAATGGATGTTCTTTATTAATCAGTGAAATTTATCGAATATTTTGATAAGTTTTAATAATAGTATTTTCATATATGAAGCTGTACAATGGAGTTATGCAGCGATTGAAAGGGAGCAGTGCAAGATGAGATTTAAAGGTATTCAAAAGAGAGAAGAGGGACAATTCATCACGCGTTATGATGTCGCCTACGAGACAGTGGACCGGAAGGAAAAGATTTATGAGATTATCAGCCGTAACAAAATGCTGGACTCGATCGAGGCGCTCAACGGCAGCAGACCGGATTCGGTTGTCATTATCGCGACGGACGAGAGTGGAGAGAAGCTGCTGATCAACAAGGAGTTCCGCATGGCAGTCGGAGACTGGGTATACAATTTCCCGGCAGGGCTGATCGACGAGGGCGAGGAACCGGTAGAGAGCGCGAAGCGCGAGCTGTGGGAGGAGACCGGGCTGGAATTGTATGAGATGGATGATTTTATCGGTCCCAGCTACAGCGCAGTCGGATTCAGCAATGAGATCAATGTGTGTGTTGTAGGGAAGGCAAGAGGGACATTTAAGCCGAGTACCTCAACTGTGGAGGAGATCGAACCGGGGTGGTACACGAAAGCGGAGCTTCGCGAACTGTTGAAGACAGAGCGGTTTGCCGCAAGGACACAGGCATACAGTTATCTGTGGAGCAGGGAATAGAAAACTGCTGCAGATCAGCGCTTGTCGTGCGGCAAATCGTTTTGAGAGCTGTATTTAACTGTATTTTCTGATTTTCAGGAAAATTCCCCTGTCATCGGCAATCTTCTGACATGCGGCAATCTCGTCTGCGGGAAGGACATCCACGATCGAGAGCTGTGTGTGTCCAAACGACGCGTTGGCGAGGGAGGCAAATTCCAGCAGTGCCGGGTAGGCGTTCTCAAACTGTGGTCTTGTGACGGCTTGGTATTTTTCTGCGGTCGGTGCATTCAGACTGATGGAGACACTGTCGATCACCCTGGCAAGCTCTGGAACGATATTTCTGTTGTGATACAGATTGCCCAGCCCGTTTGTGTTCAGCCGGATGGAAAGCTGGTATTTTTCTTTTACATAAGCGGCGCTTGCAAGCAGATTGTCGAGCGCGCAGGTGGGCTCCCCGTAGCCGCAGAACACAAGTTCATTGTACCCGGTAAAGTCAAAGGCATCGATTGCTTTGATGATTTCTTCCAGTGTCGGCTCCGTCTTGTGCCACAAGGTTTCAGAGTCGCCGACAGCGTCCTTCAGCGAGCGGACGCAGAAGGTGCAGCTGCAGTCACAGCGGTTTGTGATGTTGGCATACACCTGGTTTTTGTATGTATATAAGATATCAGCCATGGCAAACCTCCTAATATAAAGCAGCTTTTAAACAGCGCTGATCATCCTGGATTTCGCGTGTATTCTGTCAAGCGCCAGGCCAAAAATGATAAAGAAGACAGCGCTGCCGCCGGACTGAATCAGGCTGCCGGACATGGAGGCGATCAGTGCTGTCCATGTGCCGAAAAGGAGATACTCGGCGAGAAAATAGCTCAATCCCGAGATAAAATACACGATGATGCAGGCGATCACATTGCGCGGTGTGATAATCTTTGCCGACTTGTTGGTGAATGGAATCGTGATCAGCATCTTGATGATGATGGTTGCCGGCGCCCATATGGGAGATGTCAGCAGATCTGCGAGTCCGCCTCCGATCGCTGCCGCGGCCAGCGCATACGGTGTGGGAAGCAGCGCAGCGGCGAGGTAGATGATGGAATCGCCGAAGTGGATGTAGCCGCCGTTTATCCCTGTGGGGATATGGCAGATGTAGGCCGTCATGATGGTAATCATTGCTGCCATAAGCCCTGTGATGGTCAGATATTTCAGTCTGGTTCCTCTTTTTTCGCCCGTTTGGGGCAGTGTACGTGTTGTCATAGATCAAATCCTCCTATTATTTCATCTTTTATTCCAATAATAAACGCAGGTATTTCTCGAAGTAAATACCGTGGTTTCTGGGAACATTATCGCGTGAGGCCTCCTCGATGGCGGGCCACAGAAAACGGACAGCTTTCTGCATCGCTTCTTCGATGGTCAGGCCGTTGATCAGACTTCCCATAATGACGGAGGCAAACAGATCGCCGGTGCCGGAAAAGCTCTCGCCCCGGTAAGGGGTCTCTGTATAACAGCTGTTATCCGAAGTGACAGCGAGGTTGCCCACAAAGGACTGTTCCGGCTGTTTTCGGACGATGCCTGTTATGACGATTGTCTGAGCGGTATAGGCTCTTGGCAGAAGCGCGCGCGCTGTATCCTCTATATAGGATAGATAGTCTGCATCTGAGGCGTGACTGGTCAGTGCATCATAGTCCATATCTGCAAGGAGACACAGCTCTGTTAAGTTTGGTGTGATGACATCGGCGTGTTTTGTCAGCTCCTTCATGCAGTCTAAGAGTTCCTGTGTAAAAATGCGGATGCGCCGTCCGTTGTCACCCATGACGGGATCAGCGAGATAGAGCGCGTCTTTGGTTTGAAATTTTTCCAGAAAATACAGGACATTGTGCATCTGCGCGGCGCTGCCGAGATACCCGGAATAAATGCCGTCAAAGGATGCCTGCATCTCCTTCCACGCGTCGGTGAAGCGGTTCATTTTGTCGGTGTAGTCGTCACAGTAGTAGTGCGGAAATCCGGTCTGTGCGGATAAAATGGCGGTTGGCAGGGGACAAGCCTGTATCCCGAGGATGGAGATGACAGGGATTGCCGCAGCCAGTGAGCATTTCCCAAAGCCGGACAGGTCATTGATTAAGGCTATTTTTTTCATGTTGCTGGTCTTCCTCTCACATATTTTAGGAATGATTGGTTCTTTAGGAACAAAAGGCTCCTTAGAAACAGCAGATTTCTTAGGAACAGAAAGTTCCTTATGTACAAGAGCATGTGTTGCTGCCCTGTGCAGCTGCATAAGTTATACTATACAGAAAAAGTGTATATGTGAAAATGGACAATTATAATAAAATATGAGGGGACAGTTCTGTGGGGGGACTTTGACTGGTGGATTTGGGAATGCGAATTGAGATAAGTACGCGGTAACAATGCATTGATACGTCATCTTTTTAATATATTGAATTAAGAATTGTAATGGTGAATCAAGGTGTGTATTTATGGCAAATAATCAGGAACCGCTCGTGTGCAGCTGCAATCTTTCAGGAGTCAGGCCGGCAGTGATGGATCTGCCGTATCCGCCAGTGCGGGTGCGGGAAAGGAATCCGGATTATGCGGATTTGATCAATGTCAGTTATTGCGGAATGGTTTCAGAGATGTCTGCTGTCATGCAGTACATTAACAATGAGAGTCGGATCGCCGGCAGCAGCTGCGCGGCGGGGAAGATTCTTCTGGGGATGGCGATGGCGGAAATGACGCATATGCAGATTCTGGGATCGCTGATCGGTCTGCTGGGTGGAAATATCTGCTATACGGTAAAACAGCCGGGGAAGCAGGCGTGGATGTGGTCGCCGCAATGTCTCACGCTGCCCACTAAAATAGAAGAGATGCTGCAGACAGACCTGGAGCGGGAGATTGCGACAATCGACCAGTACAATATGCATATCCGGATGATCCGGGATGATTATATCAATGCGGTACTGGGAAGAATCGTGCAGGATGAACAGTATCATGTTATGCTGCTGCGGTCTATGATGGATACGATTTAAAAGAATAAAAGCTACGAATAGATTGGATACTTCTGGGTAAGAATATCGTTCCAGCATCTGGCTCCTATGTCCACGAATTTTACCCAGAAGAAATCCAGATGGTTCCCGCCGTTATTTCGTTTGATCAATTCTTCGAAATCATAGTATCGAAGTCCGATTGCATCAAGGTATTCTTTGATGTCCTGTGCATAGTCAGGAACAACCCTTCTTTGGAAAAAGTTGTTGATACTGATATAGGACATACCGTTCATTTTCGGTTCGCAGGGCCAGTATTTCTGATTGCTCAAATCTTTGTAGGAGATTAATTCCCTGTTTACAATTTTAAATTCAAATAGAGGGGTATCCTTAAAATGCATAGTGCCTTCTAAGTTTTGGATGAAATATTCCCGGTTCACTTTTGACCTCCTTAAGTGAAATTTACAATGTTTATTACAAAGCTTTTATTTTCTGCATCATCTTGTCAGTGTGATAAGAATTTGGGCTGAAAACCGCCAGTGCTGCTCCGCAGTGTGATTAAGTCTTTTTTGCCGAAACGAAATATTTTTGTAACCATATGTCTGCAATCTGCCTTTCGTTTATAATTTCTTTATATATTTTTGAATTATACTATTGGATATCAGACATTTCAAGGAAAAAAGTCTTTCTAAAAATTTGGGTTTGCATACGTTAAGAAAAAAGGCTATACTAAGAACATATTGAAATCAAAGGAGATAAAATAATCGTGGCATTATTAGAAAAATACCAGGAATATTTCGTGAATTATACAAAACCAGAATACCAGCCAATGTTCCTTCATCTTACGGCAGATGGATGGAAACTGCTGATCAGGGAAAATCTTACACCGATCATAGAGGAGCGGCTGCAGATGAAACAGATCAGCGATTACGTCTGGGCAGATGCATATGAGGATGGTAAAAGGAAGGTTTTGTCATTCTTTTTTATCAATGATGCGTTTGCAACATTGAAATGGGGCTGGAACTTTGATTTTGTACCTAAAATCAGTGGGAGAAAGGCAGTCTGGGCAAGAACGGATAAATCGATCTATTCGCATATTTATGAAGTGTCTCCGGATTTTTGTGATGGTACAGATGATAGAGATAAGACAGTCATGTCAAGGTTCAGGGTTGACATCAACAATCTGGAAAAAGGACTTCTGGAAAAAATCGAACAACACAAGAATGTGTTTTATTATTTGGAATCATTGATTACAGAATATTATCAGTCAACAGTTTCCTATGATCAGATATTGGAAAGAATCAAAAATAATATGAAAAATAGTTATTATCGTTTTATTCAGCCTGAGAATTTGATTGTACAGGCCTTTATCGAAAAACGGATTGGGATGCAGGAAAAGGCATTGCGTGATCTGGAGGCTTTATTTGCAGATGAACGACTAAAGAACGAGTTTATTAAGAAGTTTCAGCAGACATGAAAATGTGGGGAGTGAGAATATGAGCATGATGCAGAAGTCAGAAAAGGATTATCTTGAGATCGAACAGGATCTGCGAAAGCGCTACCGGAAAAATCTGTGGTGCAAGTTCACGAAGGCGATACGGGAGTACGATCTGGTGCAGGAGGGCGACAGGATTGCGGTCTGCATCTCCGGCGGGAAGGACTCCATGCTGATGGCGAAGCTTTTTCAGGAGCTGAAACGGCACAACAAGTTTGACTTTGACGTGAAATTTCTGGTCATGGACCCTGGGTACAAAGCAGAGAACAGGCAGTTGATTGAGCACAATGCAAAGTGGTTAAATGTTCCATTGACGATTTTTGAGTCCGATATCTTTGAGTCGGTATTCCATATCGAAAATTCTCCCTGTTATCTGTGTGCGAGAATGCGGCGCGGATATCTGTACAGCAAGGCGAAGGAACTGGGGTGTAACAAGATTGCGCTCGGCCATCATTATGATGATGTTATAGAGACAATATTGATGGGAATGTTGTACGGGGCGCAGGTGCAGACGATGATGCCAAAACTGCACAGCACGAATTTTGAAGGGATGGAACTGATTCGCCCGATGTATCTGATCCGGGAGGAGCACATCAAGGCGTGGCGGGATTACAATAACCTGCATTTCCTGCAGTGCGCATGTAAGTTCACGGAGAACAGCACTTTTCGCGGCGATTTGGAAAACACCTCAAAGCGGCGCGAGACCAAAGAGCTGATCCGGCAGCTGCGGCAAATCAATCCGTTTGTGGAAAATAATATTTTCAAAAGTGTTGAAAATGTGAATCTGAGTACTATAATAGCATATAAGCAGGATGGTGTACGGCACCATTTTCTAGACAGCTACGAAATGCCGCAGCATGAGACACCGCAGGAAACAATGCTGCAGAATGAAGCAGCAGACGGGAAGCTTGCGCACTTAAAAGCGTATCTGCGGGAGCTTGGCAGTGTGGCAGTGGCTTTTTCAAGCGGCGTGGACTCCACCTTTTTGCTGAAGGTGGCGCACGAAGTGCTCGGGGAGAACGCGGCCGCGATTACCGCCAAATCCTGTGTATTTCCGGACAGGGAGTCTGCGGAGGCCGATGCATTTTGCAGAGAGGAGAAGATCGCGCAGTATGTCTATGAGGCGGACGAGCTTGCGATCGAGGGCTTTTCTGAAAATCCGCCCAACCGCTGTTATCTGTGCAAGAAGGAGCTGTTTATGGGAATAGAAAGAATTGCGCGGGAACACGGATTTCAATATGTGATCGAAGGTTCCAACATGGACGATCTGAGCGACTACCGCCCCGGCTTACAGGCGATAGCAGAGCTTGGTATCAAGAGTCCTCTTAGAGAAGCGAACTTATACAAACAGGAAATCAGGGATTTGTCTCAAAAATATGGTCTGCCTACGTGGGATAAGCCGTCGTACGCCTGTCTTGCGTCGCGTTTTGTGTACGGCGAGACAATCACGGAGGAAAAACTCCATATGGTGGAAAGGGCAGAGCAGCTTTTGATGGACAAGGGATTTCGGCAGATGCGTGTCCGGATACATGGAACACTTGCGCGGATAGAGGTGCCTGTGGCGGATTTTGAACGTGTCATGCAGGAGGATGTCAGAACGGAAATCACAAGGAAGTTTGGCGAGTATGGATTCAGCTATGTGACGTTTGATTTGGAAGGGTATCGGAGTGGAAGTATGCAAAAAACATTAAGAAACTCTAAGGTGGCAAAGTACGCCACCTAAGAGTTTCTAAATGTTTGGAAAAACGCAAGGGCGGCGTTTTTCAGGGTTGTGTAGGGCAAAGTACGCCACCTAAGAGTTTCTAAATGTTTGGAAAAACGCAAGGGCGGCG
>CAMWXA010000093.1 GCA_947178035.1 uncultured Lachnospiraceae bacterium
GAAGAACAATTTTCCGGACAGGCCAGCCTTCAACATCAACTATCTGGCGGAATGGATATATCCTCCTGATGTGACCATCATCAGCCGCACAAGCCTGTTGAAGTATCTGCTGACCGTCAACCCCAGGACCCAAAGGGATAAAGAGGTCGGAGATCATATCGGCGCTATTAAGGAAAAGTTTCCTGCTGCCAGGGTCGAGGAAATCTTCAAGGAATTCCATGCTATTTTAATGGGAAAAGGACCAGACAGACTGGATGGGTTCCTGGAGCAGTACGGGGACAGTGAGCTAAAATCATTCTGTAATGGAATAAAAAAGGATATCACCCCTGTCAAGAATGCGATATCCTTTGATATAAGTTCTGGATTTGTTGAAGGAAACAACAACAAATTCAAACTCCTTAAACGAATTGTATACAGCAGAAGTGGATTAGTCAATCTGGAAAAGAAATGCAAACTGGCATTTCTTCCAAACAATGAAAATTTTGACCTAGCTTCTTTAGTATAGGATAAGCTGGCACTAATACCAGCCTATCCTATGGTCTAATATACCCAAAGTTCAGAAAAAAACCTAAAACAGTCATATCCCTTTTTCTTTAGTATTTCGTTCACGATGTCGTTCCTCACACCTTCTCAACAGCACCTGTTTCCCTTCCATAAATCTCTATCTGTGTCAACGCCGGAAATGGTGACGGATCGTCAGATTTTACCATGTGATTCATCTCAAGCCAGCACACCTGTCTGGGTGAGAATACAATTTCATGTGGAAGCACACTTTTTTCCATGACCATCTCAAGCTCACTTTCATCCGAGAAATTAAACCTCACACGCTTCCACCAGTTGTCATGCGGAAAATCAGCCCTAGTATACAGAACAATTCTGTCAATCTCTACATTCCTTCCAAATTCTATTTTAATACAGGCATCATCCCTTCTGTCAATCCCCCATGACTGATACGGCCACTCACCATGACTGGCGTTTACGACAATGCCGTCAATTGCATTTTGCGCGGCAAATACTGTTTCCCCACGTGTCTCCACATTTGCTACAGCATGCGGATAGCAATCTTTCATCTGATGCTGGTCATATACATTCAAGGCAAGATTGCGATATCCGGCAACATCATAATCCTTTGCAACGCGTGCATATAATAAATGTTTGTGCCCATAAAATGCCTTGGGGGATAAATTGATCCGCTTCTCACCAAACGGAATGATATATTCCACATTGCCTGTAATATATACCAGCACCCTGCCAAGCGCATCATCCATCTGAAGCCATACGAACACAGGTCTTCCTGATGTTTCCAGTATAATTCTGTCTCCCGGAGCATATGGCTGACTGTAAACAAGGCTGACTTCATCCCCCCCTTTACCCACAGCTTTTGTATTCATATCAGAATCCAAAATCTTAAAACATAAATCCATGATTTTCCCCTCTCTCCAACATTTTTATTTTTTCCAAATACACCACGCCGATCAGCCAGCCGCTTCATCTCACCGCATTTGCGTTCCATATCGGCCACAAGTGCAAACTGTGTCCAGGCCCGGTTCAGATTATGCTCCGACCTGTAAATCCGAAAGGTGATAGTCAACATCTGTGTTGGTCTGTATATTTCTGGCAATTACGAATACAGTAATATCAGTCTTTGTATATTGCACCAACACACTTATTGACTAACACCATCCGAAAGTACTTGTCTCCTTCCAGATAATTCCAATTCTCTCGATTCACCTTCTAACAGTTCTTATCATAGCCTGTCATATATTTAATCATCATACCCGTTCGGATTGTTACTCTGCCATCTCCAAGAATCCGTGCACATCTCCTTAATGCCGTACTGTGCTTCCCATCCCAACTCTCTTTTCGCCTTATCCGCGTCGGAATAGCAGATTGCGATGTCACCGGTACGTCTCGGCTTAATCACGTAAGGAATCTTAATGCCGGTAGCTTCCTCGAAGTTCTTCACAATGTCGAGCACGCTATAACCTGTACCTGTACCTAAATTGTAGATACACAGCCCGGCATGCTCTCCAATTCTCTTCAGAGCCTTCACATGTCCGACTGCCAAGTCAACTACGTGGATATAATCGCGAATACCGGTCCCATCATGAGTGTCATAATCGTTTCCAAAAACGCCCAGTTCTTTCAGCTTTCCTACAGCTACCTGTGTGATAAAGGGCATTAGGTTGTTTGGAATACCGTTAGGATTTTCTCCAATTGTACCGCTCTGATGCGCGCCGATAGGATTAAAGTAACGAAGCAGGATTATATTCCATTCTGGATCTGCTTTCTGCATGTCGGAAAGAATCTGCTCCAACATGGATTTCGTCCAGCCATAGGGATTTGTGCACTGTCCCTTTGGGCACTCCTCCGTGATCGGAATGATTGCCGGATCGCCGTATACTGTCGCAGAGGAAGAGAAAATAATATTCTTCACGCAGTTGTTGCGCATAACATCTATTAAAGTCAACGTACCAGCAATATTATTCTGGTAATACTCCCATGGCTTCTGCACGGATTCACCGACAGCTTTCAATCCTGCAAAATGAATACAGGACTCAATCTTTTCCTGTGCAAAAATCTTTTCGAGTGCCCCTTTGTCCAGAATGTCCGCCTTGTAAAATTTTACCGTTTTACCTGTGATCTTCTCAACTCTCGCAAGAGATTTCTCGCTAGAGTTGACCAGATTATCTATGACCACTACATCATAGCCTGCGTTCTGTAACTCTACCACCGTGTGGGAACCAATGTAACCGGCACCGCCTGTCACCAAAATTGCCATTCTTATGCACCTGTCCTTTCTTCTTTGTGCCACTTTATGCTTTGAAGCAAAATACACAATCCGCTTCTTCTCCCAGATACTTCCCTATAAACTGTTAGCCGCTCATTGTCGCTGGCTCTATCATCCGCCAGACTCACAGACAGACCCATGAGCAATACAGTTTTTCATCTATCGGGTATTTTACCCGCCATTTTAAAGCATTTTCTGTTTCCTGTTTTATTCAAACCTATCAGAATGTAGCACGGATATCGCAGCGCACCCTGTCTTCACACTCAATATCATTCTATCTCCTAATCGCAAGGGGCCATTGTACCAATAACTGAGAAATCAAGAGTGTGACAACCTATCAACTCCTATCCTAAATATACTTTTTCTCCGCCAATCGTCTCATCTCATCCCATTTTCGTTCCATATCGGCCACAAGTGCAAACTGTGTTCGGGCTCGATCTAGATTATGCTCCTGTCTGTGAATCCGAAAATACTTGTCTCCTTCCAGATAATCGGTCAGAAAGCGCATACCGCATTCCAATGTCATAAGCTTTGCGCCCCATGGCAACAAGCTGATCTCCGCATCTGTCAGACTCCCCGCACAGCCCTCAAGAAAGCCTTTTGTATAGGCTTCATACAATGAAAGCGAAAGGGATACCTTGTTCAAATCCTTCTCATCTTCCTCCGCGGTATTGGCACCAAAACGGATGGAATCACCAAAATCAAATATCGCTGTTCCAGGCATGACCGTGTCCAAATCAATGACGCATACAGCCTGCCTTGACTGATTATCCAGCAAAACATTGTTCAGCTTCGTGTCGTTGTGCGTGACACGGCAGGGAATCTCCCCGCTGTCCATCTTATCCACCACGATGGACATTTCGTCTTTCCTGTCCATGACAAATGCAATTTCTCTGCGGACATTCCCAACCCGGCCGCACACATCTCTGTCAACTGCCTTGCAAAACGCTTCGAAACGTTTCGGTGTACTGTGGAAGTCAGGAATCGTCTCCATCAGCAGCGATACTGGATACTGATCCAGGAGTCTCTGAAAATGTCCGAATGCCTTTGCACTCTGATAAAAGTCTTCCTCATTCTCTACTGTATCATATCCTGTGGCATCTGTAATAAACAGATACATTCTCCACCATGAACCCAGACTGTCCACATAATAATCTTTTCCGGCCTTCGTCTTTACCAATGTCAGTGTCTCTCGCTGCGCATCTCCACCGGCTTTGACAATCTGATCTCTCAAGTAAGTCGTAACACCGGATACATTCCGCATCAAACCTTCTGGATCCTTAAATACATGGGTATTCATCCGCTGCAGAATATATTGATGATCCTGCTCCCCGTCTTTTGTACAGAGCAAAAAGGTATCATTGATGTGTCCGTTTCCATACCGTCCGCATTCTGACGGTTTTCCTGCCACACAGAATTGTTCTGCAGCCTCCTCTATCTTTTCGCATGCACCTACAGCAATTTTATGATAATCCACTATTTTTCCTCCCATAAACATTCCGGATACAGTCCAGCTTCCTTAAATGCACGGATCGCCTTCACCACTCTTTCCTTGTCCTCTTTATAGGTAACACCATACCAGTTATCTGCAGAGCGAAGCACTTTGACATCCGCCTGGCCTTCCCGGATCATCTGATCGACCACAAACGGCAGAAAGTACTCGCACTTCAGCGGATTACTGCTCAAATTATCATCGAGAAATGATGGAAAGCGTTTTTCCAGTTCCTCTAAGATACTGGGTGTAAATCCCCACAGATTCATGGATACTATCGTATTCTCTGGCAAAGTGGTCCAACTTTTCCCATCATCCTCTGTGTACTCTGCCTGATCCCCATGTTTTTCGATTCGCGTTCTCTCCGCGATCTCCTGCAGCATACTGTTCTCATCCAACGCGCACACACCTCTGGCAACATGACCGTAATCCGTCAATGTTTTATACAGATCATATCCCACCATAGTATAATGGTACATGTCATCATCCGCCATATGAGAAAGCTGCTCAAAAATGACCTGAAACGCAGACTTGCCATAATAATCATCCGCATTGATCACAGCAAAGGGTGCATCCCCCAGTTCCCTTGCACAGCAGAGTACTGCATGACCTGTTCCCCATGGTTTCACTCTTTCGTCAGGGCAGCGATAACCTTCCGGCAGCCGATCCAGCTCCTGATATACATACGCAACTTCCACATGTTTTTCCATGCGCCTGCCAATATGTTCCTTAAATTCTTCCTCTATCCCCTTTTTAATGATGAATATTACTTTCTCAAACCCTGCCGCCACTGCGTCATATATGGAAAAATCAATAATCAGATTTCCATGCCCGTCAACCGGATCGATCTGTTTCAAACCTCCATAACGGCTTCCCATTCCTGCCGCCATAATCACAAGTACTGGTTTTTTTCCCATTATTCTTCCCTCTTTTCTCTGGCTGTCATTCCAGGCCGTTTCGCTCCTTCTCCCACAAAAACGGGTCTCCCAGCATAGCCAGGTACTCTTTTAACAGTTTCCTGAATTCCAAAATCCCTGCATCCTGACAATTTCGCTCAATCACACGCGGTTGAAGCTGCCATAGATCCTTTTTATCATCATACAGATATTCAATCTGCTTATCCTCTGGCATATAGCCATTGCTTATCACATAAGTGTTTTCCCGCGTCTTGATCCCGCGCCATCCATGAGCCTTATGCGTCTGTCCCAGTCTGGCAAAAGCAGAAACACTTTCCGGCATTCCCGGATAGGAGCATATAAACATATGTTCCGCACCTGCCTCTTCCATACCCAGGGCAGACGCGCTGTGGCTGGTTCCCTGACAAGTGTCTGGTACTGGCTGGCCTAATAATTCCAACAGCGTAGGCATATGATCCGGACTGGCAAAAAGAACTTGACTCTTTCCTGGCTTTATTCGATTTTTCTGCCGCATCAGCAAAGGGATATGAATCGCTTCCTCGTACCAGACGTTTTTGCTCATAAGCCCATGGGAACCCAACATCTCCCCATGGTCTGCCGAAAGCACCACCAGGGTATTCTCCTCCATTCCGTTCTCTCTCAGATACCTTAGTATCCGTCCGAACTGTTCGTCAATCCCATACACTGCAGCAAAATACTGTTTGGCTATTGTCTCCATCTCTGGTGTACGTTTCTCGGCTGGCACATTAGGACGCCACGTTATCTCAAGATTCTGAAATCGCTCATAATAGCAATCTGGCACCAGCTCATATGGAAGATGTGGAGGATTGTAGGACACAAACAGCGCAAACGGATTCTCGCTACTCCTGTGTTTGTCCAAATATTCCAGAGTCTTATCTGTCTCATATTCCGCCGACCATTTCTCTGGACGAATCTGTCTTGGCGAATCAGCCCAATAATGGGGATTCAAATGATTATCACATGCTCCATAAGACAGCCAGTAATCAAACCCCTGCCGCCTTTCTCCTGGTGGTGTATAAGCATCCCAGTCCACTGCCCCTGATTCCGGATGGCATGTAAAATTCTGTTCCGGTGCATCTAGATGCCACTTTCCAATATATGCAGTCTCATATCCTGCATCCTGCAATACATTTCCGATACAGATTTCCTGCGGTTTCAACATCAGTTTTTCCTCCAGACCAGTTTTGCAGTTGGTCCACAACCCGAGTGAAAAGGGATATTTTCCAGTCATCAGACTTCCCCTGTGTGGTGTGCAAAGCGGAAATGTACTGTATGCGTTCTCGAAACAGAGGCTTTCCCCTGCAAAATCATCCATATTGGGTGTGACCGCCTGATCTGCATGAACACATCCCATCGCATGATATCTCCACTGGTCCGCAAAGATATATATTAAATTTGTTCTCATTGCAGCTCCTTTCCTAATTCCAAGATCCTGACAGGCCTGTTGACATCTGCACTTTTTCGCTGCCTGATGCGTTCCTGCCTTTCAGGCTCCGGCCGCTTCCTTATCTGCCACAACGACTACATTCGGGTGCAACTGCAGGATGGAACCTGGCACCTGCGGACAAATCAGTCCATACATCACCCGTTTTAGAATGTCCGCCTTTTCCGCACCACTGACTACAAGTAATATCTTTTTTGCCTGAAAGATTGTCCCGATACCCATCGTGTATGCTTGTCTTGGAACGTCCTCCACACGATCAAAAAAGCGCTTGTTTGCCTCAATGGTTTTCTCTGCCAAATCTACTAGATGAACATCTTTCACAAAAGCATCCGACGGCTCATTGAATCCAATATGCCCATTATGCCCCAACCCCAGAAGCTGCATATCAACTCCGCCCAGAAGCTCTATTAAACTCTGATAGCGCTGACATTCCCTGACAGCATCCGAATTTGTTCCGTCTGGCAGATATTGTTTTCCCTTCGGCAAATTAACCTTTGAGAACAAGTGCTCTGTCATAAAATAGTGATAACTTTGCGCATTATCCGGCGCAAGCCCGTAGTATTCATCCAAGTTCACTGTTGTGATCTGTGAAAAGTCCAATTCTCCATCCCGATGCCATGCTGCCAGCCGCCCATAAATGCCGATCGGCGTTGAACCTGTCGCCAGCCCGAGAACACTGTCCGGTTTTAATGTTATCTGTGATGCTATGATCTTTGCAGCGCTCTGACACATACCACTATACTGATCTGTTATTATTAATCTCATCATATACTCCTTATCCGCACTGTCTCCAACAGACTGCACTCCCAATTACCTACCAATACATCTTCCAATCTGTAAGACTTCTGGTCAAAGCCTCCATATAGAAATAATCCCCCCATGTATTACATTCATCCACCCCGCGGTTCTTACAGGTATTTTCCATGGAATCCCTCGCATATGTTCCATGGAGCAGCAGACCATTGGAATGCCCCGGGTTTGCATTGCCACATATTTTGATCAATGCATACAGGATCCTTTTCGCTGCACCTGTATATTTTTCGACCCGTTCGGTGTCCAGATATTTCGCCATTTCAAGCATTCCGCACACGGCGATGGCTGCCGCGGAAGAGTCCCTGGGTTCTGTACTTCCGGTGTCAAAATCAAAGTCCCAATACGGGATCAGATCTTCCGGAAGATGCCGCAGAAAGAAGTCGGTCACTCTCTCAAATAGTTGAATATAAGATTCATCTTTAAGATAGTGGTAACTCAGCGCTATGCCATATATTCCCCAAGCCTGACCTCTGGCCCATGCTGAATTATTCCGATTTCCCTGGTGTGTCACACCGTAAGATGGTTTCCCAGTCTCCATATCAATAAAGTATGTATGATAGGTGGAATCATCCTCTCTCAGAATACATTTCATCGCAGTTCTGATATGGTTCTCAGCCATATGTGCATACTGTCCGTTTCCGGTTGTTTCGCTGGCCCAGTACAAAAGCGGAAGGTTCAAAAGACAATCGATGATCAACCTGTACTCTGCAGCTTCTCCCACACTGCCCCACGCCTGAAGAAATTTTCCTTTTTCCCGGTACCGTCCTGCCAGATGGTCTGCAGCCATCAGTGCAGCCTCCCTGGCTTTCCCGTTTCCTGTCAGTTTATACGCAGCCACACAAGAGAGGCTGAACAAAAAACCCATATCATGATGATTCACATCAATCTTATCCGCTATCCTGTGGAAGAAACTGTCCACCTGTACATCCGCCGTTTTCCGAAACATATCATCTTTCGTATATTCATAGGCCAGCCAGATAACTCCCGTCCAGAAGCCTGTTGTCCACTCCACATTTTCTGTCGCTTCATAAAAACCGCCAAAACTATTGGACGATGGAAAATGATCCGTAAATACCGAAAGATCTGTCCTGACAATCCCTATAGCAGCTTCCATGGCTTCTCTGACCAGCGCTTCATCTGCGGCTGGATACTTCATAAGCGTCTCAAAAGTCTGAGCCATAAATTTTTCCCTCCTAACATATTGACCAAAAAGTACACTAAACCATGATCGTATACTCAGCATAAAACGTATCAGACGGTGCAAGCTTATTCCCATATTCGCGCTCAGACAGCTCCCCGGCAAAAGCCTCTCTGTCACATCTGCCATACCATGGTTCAATGCAGATGAACGGTGCATTTTTCTTCGCCGGTGACCACAGTGCAAAAAGCGGAGCATCAAAACGGACTGTCAGACAGGGTTGCCCGCTGTCATTGCAGAGTGATACACTATGCGCCTGTCCATGCTCGATCACCAGTGCATCCTCATCAAACAGATCCGCCGTGACATCCATCATTCCATCCTGCAGAACATACTCTTTGGTGTATGCCGAGAGCAGGCTGCCTTTCCCTACAACACTGGAAATTATTTTATCATTGGTATCAAATAACACTTTGCACCTTGTCTGTGCATCTTTTCTGTCGGTCGGATACAGAAATGCCGGATGCCCGCCGATGCTGAAATACATCTCCCGGCTGTCATGGTTTGTTACTTTCCACGAAACGACAAGTTTGTTTTCATTTTCTTTGTCAAGCCAATACCCGATCACCAGTTCAAAATCAAAAGGATACGCTGCCTTTGTCTCCTCATCTGCCCTCAACAGAAAACTCAGTTCATTTCCAGTCTGCTGCAGAAGTTCAAATTCCATATCTTTCGCAAATCCGTGCTTTGACATCGGATACACTTTCCCGGCATATCGATAACTGCCGTTGTTAAGACTCCCCACAAACGGGAAGAGCACTGGTGATGTCCGATTCCAGTATTCGGGCCTTGCATCCCACATATATTCTGTATCACTGCTTATCTTTTTGAGTGATCGCAGCTCTGCGCCGAGTGAGTCCACACAGACGCTGAGCTGTGAATTTTTCAAACGATACATTGCCATACGCTGTAGTTCCCTTTCCCTTTAACCTTTGATCCCGCTGGCGGCCACACCTTCCACAAAGAACCGCTGGCAGCTTAAAAATACGATCACGATCGGAATAAGAGAGCATACTGAAGCCGCCATGATCCATGCGTAATCTGCTCCATACTGAGAAATAAACATACGTATGCCAAGCTGTACCGTCTTAAGCTCTTTCGTTTTCAGGTAGATCAATGGTCCCATAAAATCATTCCACACGTTTGTGAATGTGAAGATAATCAAAGTCGCCATAGCCGGTTTTCCCAACGGAAACACGATCTTGGAAAAAATACCAAACTCACTCAACCCGTCAATCCTTGCCGCCTCACACAGCTCATCCGGGATACTGATATAAAACTGCCTCATCAGGAATACGCCGAATGCGGAAAATGCCTGCATCAGTATCAAACCGATATGCGTATCGTTCAATCCCATCTTGGAGACAAGGATGAACTGCGGAACCATATACACCTGCCACGGAACTGCTATGGTCGTAACGTACATCAGAAAAATGAGATCCCTTCCCACAAATTTACATTTTGTAAACCCATATGCGGCGAAACAACTCGTGCACAGCTGGACAGTCGTGGTGATCAATGTCAATTTGGCAGTGTTCTTAAAAAATGTAACTAGCGGAAGCTTCTCCCATATCACCTTGTAATTTTCCGGGTGCATCGTTTCCGGCCACCATCTCATCGGTACGGAAAACACGTCCTTATTTAGCTTCAGAGATGAAATCACCATCCAGTAAAACGGAACCAGCATAGCCACTGACAGACCGATCAAAAGAACGTACAGGATTATTTTTATTACTTTTCTCTTTGTATTCATCCCATTCCCTCCTATAAGTCTTTGAACCACTTCTTCTCTCCGCTGAACTGGATCAAAGTGATAACTAAAACGATCGCAAACAGAACAATCGCGCCCGCACTGGCAGGACCAAACTCCCAACTGGTAAACGCTTTTTCATAAATATAGTTGACAAGTGTTTTGGTGGCGTTTCCAGGGCCTCCTCCTGTCATGACATACACCAGGTCAAATACCTTAAAACACTGGATCGTCAGCATGATCATCACGAAAAATGTGGTCGGTGTCAGCATGGGCACTGTAATATGCCATAGCTTCTGCCACCCATTTGCGCCATCAATACTTGCCGCCTCATACAGAGAACTGGATATTCCCTGCATCGCCGCCAGATACACGATCATATAGTAACCCATATATTTCCATACGCTTACAATGGAGACTGCCACCATAGCCCAGTCTTTGTCCACCACCCATCTGGGAGGATCTTTGATGCCGATAAATTTAAGAATCTCATTGACAGGTCCATAATCTGGCTGAAACAGCATATTCCATACTGCACCTACCGCGACGATGGAAGCTATATAGGGAAAATAAAATGCAGTTCTGAAGATTGCCACCCCTTTTAATTTGTTGTTTAAAAGCACTGCAAGCAAAAGGGCTAATATCAGGGTTGGTATAACTGTCATCAATGCATAGCTGATCGTATGTACCAATGTCCCCCTGAAAACCCTGTCCCCAAAAATTTCTGCGAAATTTGCAAGTCCAACAAACTGCATCGGCCTCTTCGATCCATCCCAGCTCATGACACTCAGCACAAAGGAAAAAATAACTGGTATAAATACAAATATGGTATAACCAATCAAATTGGGAAGGATAAAGGCATACCCTGTCATATTGTTCCGGATCTTTCTTTTTTGTCCGGAAGTCAGAAAACTTGTTTTTCCATTGCTCATATGCACATCCTCCATGGATAAGGGCTGTTTTACCAGCCCTTAATTTCTGCAACTCTCTCTGTCAGTTCCGCGATTCCCTCTTCGACACTGTACGAATGGATCATGATCATCTCATGTGTTTCATTTAATACGGTACGTATCTCTTCGATCTGAGGATCTAATGGGCGATCAAAAGAATAATGGATATAGTTCAATGCCTCGACGTTGCTCTCCCCTTCCGGAAAACGTTCAGCGGATGCGATCGTCTGGAAAGCGGCATCCGAAGGAATCCCCGTGAACACGCCCTGTTTCGCCAGAATCTCCGCTGCTTCCTCGGAAGATGCAAATTTCACGAAATCCCACGCTAAATCCGCCTGGTCCGTATAAGCGCTGATTGCGATCGGCGTCAGCGCACCTACGGTATAACCTGCCTCTGTGTCCTCGGGATGCGGAATTGTTGCGATGCCCCAGTTAAAATCGGTTTCTCCCTCTTCCTGCGACTGCATCATAGTAGCGATAAACCATGTGCCCATCGGCATCATCGCACACTGCTGGTTCTTAAACACCGATGAATAATGAATATTTGCTGTCTTTAACGTAGAGTAATCCTGAATGTAACCGTTATCCTGAAGTGCAAGGCCTTCCTCATACCAAGATTTCATAAAGCTGTAATCCTTCTCCACGACCGTATGTTTTCCGTCCTGCACCGCCCAGTTTGTCACCAATGCCTGCCATGTGTGATTATGCGAACCATATACTTTGCTGCTTCCCTCGCCGCTCGTCATTTTGGCAGCTAATTCATAGTATTCCTTCCATGTCATGTCGTTAGAAGGATACTCCACCCCGGCTGCATCAAACAGATCTTTGTTATAGTAAAGAACATACCAGTCATTTCTGTAGGGAAGCGCATAGGTTTTGTCATTGTACATTAACTGTTCTGCCGCTCCCTTGTAGATGGACAGATCAAGATTGTCCCGCGCAATAAAATCATCAATAGGCAGAAGCTGTTCCTTATCCGCCATCTGAAGCATGGACCCCATATCCTTAACCCATATCACGTCCGGATCTGGCTGTGCCGCAGAAAGGCTGATTCCCAGAGAATTGTTATACTCGTCCGCTGATGTGTCAATGATCTTAATCTTCACATTGGGATTATTCTCCTCATATGCATCAATGATCGCCTGAAATTGCGGACTGGACTCATTATCCCAGGTCGTCACGGACAATTCCTGTATTCCGGCATTACTGTCTGAAGCTGTATCTCCTCCTGCTGAAGATGTCTGCTCTGATCCCGACGCAGATGTCTGTTTTGAGTCCTGCTGGCTCTGCTGATCTTGTGAAGAATTGTTTCCGCAGGCTGTCAGCACACCGCACGCCATAACTCCCACCATCAGCGCTGCAA
>CAMWXA010000094.1 GCA_947178035.1 uncultured Lachnospiraceae bacterium
AGTCAAAAAAGTACAAAATATTTCAATTATATGACGAAATCATTAGACAAAATGAATAAAACGATGTATAATCATTTCATATATTATTTATTTGTCCTGAGCACGAGATATGATACAATTATGACTATTTTGTACCATATACTGCAACTGTTGTGCAGTATGAGAGAATCCGTAGCCTGACTGCAAAAGTTACCATTACACAGACGAATTCTGTAAATCAAAAGAAACTTTGTTTGATTGCTCACTCGCTTCTGCGAAAGTGCTGAACAGTTGATATAGTCTAACTGCACAGAAGAAATAACGGATATATGAGAGCAAGTCTGACACACGCTCTAGAGAACATTCAGAAATAACTTATTCATCTGGCCCTGCTAAATGTTCAAAGTTATTTACGCAATTCAAAGAAATACGAAGAGTAAGGAGAACTAACTACTATGTTAAAGAAATTGAACAACCTGCAAATTAGAGACCGGCTTGTGAGAGCCTTTGTTACCATCGCCTGCATATTGACCGCAGTCTCCGTCGTCACGCTGATCATAATGTTTATAATGTCGCAGCTCTATTCTTCCGCTGTGGTTAATTATGGTTTTGCACAGGGCGATATCGGAAGAGCGATGGCGCAATTTGCAGATTCGCGTTCCGCGATGCGCGGAATCATTGGTTACGACGAACAGGATGCCATTGATGCACTGCTTGAAGATCACGATGCTTATAAAGAAGAATTTATGCAGGAATTCGACAAACTCGAGACAGCTATGGTAACAGAAGAAAATCAAAAACTCTATCAGGATGTTGAAGACAAGCTTGAAGATTACTGGGATTTTGAAGCAGAAATTATCAGTCAGGGTGCCACGACAGATATTGAACAGTGCAAGCTTGCGCAAGATAAAGCATTAGGTGAACTCGCACCTATGTACAACGACATCTATGATGACCTGACACAGATTATGGCGATTAAGGTAGAGAAAGGACAGTATGTGTCAAATCTGCTGTCCTGGCTCGTTATCATTCTTATCGTTGTTATCATTATTGTTATCACTTGTTCTATTTTGTTCGCAATCTCTTTGGGTAAGGGTATCGCAGACGGCATTGCAACACCTCTGGATCAGATCAAAAATCGTCTGGACACTTTCGCACAGGGCGATCTTGCCTCACCGTTCCCAGTCGTTGATACGAAAGATGAACTTGCCGAGATGGTTAAAGTAACAACCTATATGGCGTCGGTTCTGCAGTTTATCATCAAAGATGTAGGCAATATCCTGCAGCATATGGCTAACGCCAACTTTACTGTATCAAGTGAAGACAAATCCAAATATATGGGTGAGTTTGAGACAATCCTGACTTCCATGGCGCAGTTGAAAAGGCAGATGGTCGAGACACTGTTATCCGTCAGCGAAGCATCCAATCAGGTATCCGCAGGTGCCAGCAATCTGTCCGAAGCTGCTCAAAACCTTGCTGAAGGCGCAACTGACCAGGCCGGTGCTGTCGAGGAAATGCAGGCAACCATCACAACAATCTCGGAAGACATCAGAATCACAGCAAACAATGCAGAAGATTCATACACCCAGGCACGTGCCTATGCTGAGGAGGCAGAGCGCAGCCACAGAGAAATGAAGGCCATGATGGAAGCCATGTCGCGAATTAACGATGCATCTCAGCAAGTTGGAAACATCATTTCTGAGATTGAGGATATTGCCTCACAGACAAACCTCCTGTCGCTGAATGCCTCCATCGAGGCAGCAAGAGCCGGTGAGGCTGGCAGAGGATTTGCAGTTGTTGCAGATCAGATTCGTCAACTTGCAGAGCAGAGTGCTAAATCTGCCGCTGAGACCAGAACACTTATTGAAACATCCTTAAGTGCAATCGCCGACGGAAGCAAGACTGTGGATGTTGTCAATACATCAATTGACCGTGTGTTGGAAGGCATTGAGCTGATCTCCCAATCCTCCAAATCTATCAGTGAGATGTCAAATGATCAAGCTGAGGCGATGAAGCAGGCCGAGATGGGCATTAACCAGATTTCTGAGGTTGTCCAGTCTAACTCTGCGACAGCACAGGAAACTTCTGCTACGAGCGAAGAGCTGTCAGCACAGGCAATAACACTGGATTCGTTGATTGGCAAATTCCAGCTTCCAACCAATCTGTAAATAATGCAAAAAGAGAATCGAGAGGGCAGACGTGACTAGCGCCTGCCTCTCAAAGCATTCTCCGGTTCCCTTAAGGGCAGGATGCGAAACGACACCTTACTCTCGAAATAAGTTTTCTTATCTATTAGTTCTTCCTGTTTTTCCTTGGGCAGCAGTGCGAAGATCTCCTCGTATTCCAGTTCTTCCAATGACGTTCCAAGCACCGACGACAGAATCTGCTCCTCAAGCCAGTCCTGCCATAGCGCATCAAATAATTTCCCACTATCTGTAAAAGTCGATATTACCTCAAATCCCTGTGGCTCTCTGTAATATTGCAGCTTTACAAAACCATATTTTCCAGCATCTACCACAATTACATCTGTCAATTCATACAATTCCGCAAATGCGCTGACCACCTGCTGGCACTTCTCCCGCTCTTCGTCTGTGATATAAATGATCTTCTCCATACAACCTCCACAAAAATAATAATTTGACATTTCTATTACGCCTGTCCGTATATACTTTTAACGAATCAATATATCCATCCGTGTCATGCTTAACAGTATATTCTTTTTTCCGAAGATATTCAAGTATAAGAATATAATTTATCCTAAAGTTAAATACTAAGGAAAAAGGAGATACTTGTCATGATTGTCTATTCCCCGTTTTGGGAAACATTGAAAAATTCAAATGAAAGCTGGTATTCTCTGACCAAAACACACCATATGTCAAACAGCACCCTGCACCGGTTAAAACACAATCAGGACGTATCAACCAAAACGCTGAATGACTTGTGCAGGATATTGGACTGCCAAATTAAAGATATTTTACTGTATGTTCCATCCGATACGGACCAAAAACTATAAGAACCTGTTCAAATCTATTCCCACAAACAAAGGACAGCTTTCGCTGTCCTTGTCTGATCCTTTACCTTCCCCCGCACGCAAAACCTCTTCTCTCTGCCTCTTCCATTAAATTCGGCTGTATATCAGGGTAGGTCCAATTTGTTGGCATCTTATCCATGATGACAATCTTCTCAATCTCACTGTGCAGTTCCTGCTCAAACTCTCTAATCTCAGCAAAATATAGCATTCCAAAGCTTTCGTTTCCATCGAAGTTGTCCTTTGCTATCACGGAATAGACACAGACTGGCTGAATATCAAAATCGACCGCCCCAGTCTCCTCATACAATTCTCTCTTTGCAGTATCCAATATCTGCTCGCCAGGCTCCCGATGCCCTCCCGGAACTTCTAAAGTCTCTCTGGATCTGTGCTTGCAAAAAACATATTTTCCATCTGTTTTTGCAATGATCACAGCAAACCTTAACAGTTCGTCGTCGACCTTCTCATAAAATTTTACTGCCATGCTTATCCTCCTGTACGCTCTACGCGAAGTCCTGCTTTTTATTGTTTCAGAACGGATCTTTCGTTTCAGTCTAACTTCAGGATAAGCTCCAATATCCTCCTCGCACAGATTTCCAGATCCGCACGCGCAAGAATCCCCTTGTCCAGAGCTTCCATCAGGCGCTCTGGAAATCCGGTCGCCATCTTGACATCATTTCCAGCCCTGACTTCCTTATAATGCTCGCCATTTGTCCACCAGTCAGTCGTCACCATGCCGTCAAATCCCCATTCGCCGCGGAGAATGTCTTCCAATAACTCCCTGTTCTCGGAAGCCCGATGACCGTTTACGATATTATAAGAAGACATGATTGACCACGGCTTTGCCTCCTTCACAATGATTTCGAACGCCCTGAGATAAATCTCCCGGACAGCGCGCTCGGAAGCCCGCGAGTCACTGTTTTTGCGGTTTGTCTCCTTGTTGTTCAGCGCAAAGTGCTTGACCGCCGCGCCGACATGATTGCTCTGGATTCCGCGCACCATCGCCGCCGCAAGCTTTCCTGTGAGGAATGGATCCTCTGAATAATACTCAAAATTCCGCCCGCAGAGAGGACTTCTATGGATATTGACAGCGGGTGTCAGCCACACTGCAATATTGTTTTCCTTGACCTCTGCACCGCCGGCTTCGCCAACCCGCTCCACAAGCTCCTCATTCCACGAGCATGCAAGCTGTGTCGCACAGGGCCATGCGGTGGTGTACACACTACATTCCGGCGCAATGCGCAGTCCCGCCGGTCCGTCGGCCGTCATGACATTGGGCACGCCATAGTCAGGCAGATTTCCCCAGCCAAAGGTATTGGCAACACCGGTATTCGGCTGCCCTCCTAACAAATGTGCAAGATCCTCATCTGACAGCTGTGTCATAAATTCGTCCAGCGTAATCTTTCCCTCTGCAACTTCCCTCAAAAAGTGATGCTGCTGCGCCGCCGTGTTCACCCACAGATGATACCGCTTTCCCGCTCTTGCCGCCGGTGTAAAGCCATCCGTCTCCTCGACAGTCAGCGGAACCAGCGCATTGGCATCGGTATCAACCGGCGCTGCAGGCGGCAGCTCCTCATAGCTTCCATCCGCAAGCATTCGCCTTTTCAGGCTTGTCGGTACACATTTTCTGGAAAGCTGCTCCACCACGACATCCTCCTTGACTTCATATTTGAAATCAAGCGCTGCAACATCGCGCACCGATACGCCGACAAACAAATCATATGTTCCCTTCTCCAAAACGTAGGCCGACTCTTTGATTTTTCCAAGATCATCATACGATGCCATATCGTCAACACGCCATGACAAAATGATGCTCTGGCTCTCGCCCGTCTGCAGCAGCCGCGTCTTTTGAAATGCTGCAAGCTGTTTTGCCGGTTTGCCAAGCTTCCCCTGAGGCGCTCCGAAATATGCCTGCACAACCTCTTTTCCAGCGCGTTTTCCGATATTTGTGACCATGACCGGAACATAGATTCTGCCGTTTTCCTCATAGGCTGCGCCTGCAGTCAGGGAAAAATCTGTGTATGACAATCCGAAGCCAAATGGATAGTTGACCTTCCTGTCCGCATCGGGAATCGTCTCAAAATAGCGGTACCCCACATAGATATCTTCCACATAATCCACAAAGCGCTCCGACTCATGAAAGCTCTCCGTTGACGGATAATCCGCCAGCTCCCGCGCAAAGGTGTCCACAAGCTTTCCACTCGGACTGCCCTCTCCCATCAACAATTCCGCTGTTGCAAGTCCGCCTTCGATGCCGCCCTGCCATGCCATCAGCACAGACTGGATTCCCGCATCATCATGGAACCAGCAGGAATCCACCATGCCGCCGACATTCATGACGACGATAACTTTCTCAAAATGCGACTTAACAGCATCTACCATTGCCCGCTCCGCGCGTGTCAGGCAAAAATCGCCGTCCTCGAAGATTTCCGCAGACCGTTTTGCCATCGCATCCTCGCTGATACAGAGATTCTTATTCTCAGTGTCCACAACACTCTTTCTGTCCCAGCCCTCGCCGGAAAAACGGCAGATTGTGATAATCGCGGTATCCGTGTAAGCGCTCGCCTTCTTTAACAGTTCCGCCGGAATCTCCGGTTCGATTGTCATACCGGGAACGCGCCCAGCCTGATACTGCGCCTTCACATTGTCGCGGTAAAATGCGGAAAGCTCCTCAAACACACTGACCTTGTCCTTCAGCAGCGAAAACCCTTCATACAGATTTCTCGCGTAGGAAACCGTCACTTCCCCGCTTCCGCCGCCTCCGCGCACATAGTCAAAGCTCGCCTTTCCAAAAAGGGCAATTCTGCTTCCTTTTGCAAGCGGAAGCAGATCCCCATCATTTTTTAAGAGCACCATGCCCTCCTTGGCAGCCTCCTTCGAGAGCGCGATGTGCTCTTTGCACGCCGTCACCTTCCCGCCGTCTTCTCCTAACGGAATGTTGGGCTGATACATCACCCGTGTCCATTTCTGCATACGCAATGTCCTCCTTCATTTAATATGAGCATAAATCGCAATGATTCATGATTTCCCAATCCTGCTTTGTACTCCTCTCAGACTCTGACTTTATCCCTCATTTATCCTACACTATAGCGGAATTCAATCGTGCTGTCAACTTCATTCTCTAACACTCCACAAATGCATTATTGAAGAACTTGACTGATAACACGAGCAGGCGGAACGGTCAATCGCCGTTCCGCCTGTTTTCCCTTTTCTGCCTGCGCTTCCTAATGATCTTATTTCTAACTGGCACGCCAATCCCGATCAGAAGTCCCACAATTACAATCGTAAAGTCCACTCATTTTACCTCACATTTCTTTATTTTGCACAATCCTGACTGATACCAGTATCGAAATCACATACGCCACAACGACCAAAACCACTGCCAGCACCATCAGCAGAATTGGCGAATGAATCACAGCAGTCAACAAACCACCGCTCTTTGCTGGAGTCCTGGCAGTCAAAAACAACATTCCCAAAAAGCCTGCAACCGGAATATACATAAACACCCTGCCCCTGATGGAACCAAACCGATAATACCCTGGCAGCTGAAAAACCGTATAGAGCGCAAAGAGAACGATTCCTGCCACCAAAGCGCTCAAAAACTCCAATGTAGTCACATTTTCACCCAGAATTGCCAGCATTACGGGCTGGATTATTAAAGAACAAACAAGCGCAGTCAGCCCCATGATCATCACAAACACATACCGCCCAATCACCAGTTCTCCCTTGCGAACCGGCAGAATGCCGTAGAGCCGTTCCATATCATTTTTCTCCGCAATGGAAAAAGTATAGCCTGTCGTCATGGCAATGAAGCACATGGCAAAGGAAATCCCTGTCATCAGAGAACGGTTGACTGCCGCAAAGACAACCGGCAGCACCATTGTAAAGCAGATTGTTTTCCCATAAGGCTTTATCAGAGAAAAGTCCAATCTGACGGATTTCCAGATATTACGCATACTGTTCACCTCCCCTGCTGGTAAATACCACAATGTCATCAATCGCTGCCGGTTCCACGGACAAGTGCGCAAACTGCCGCAAATCCTCCGTTTTCACAAGCGCTTCAAACCCTGTCGGGAACGCTCTGCTGCCAAGCATCTTCTCCCTCAGCTCCTCCGTAAATTCCTCACGCCCTCCCCTGACAATCCGGAAACCATCTACAAATTCATCTTTGCCGCCGCTGAAAAAGAGTTCCCCATAACGGATATAAGTGATAAAATCCGCCGCGCGCTCCAAATCCCCGGTAATATGCGTGGAAAACAGAACGCTGTGCTCGCCGTCCTCAATATATTCCGCCAGAATATGAAGAAGCTCATCCCGCGAAACAGGGTCAAGACCGCTGGTTGGTTCATCCAGAATCAATAATTTTGCGTCGTACGAAAAAGCGCAGGCGAGCATCAGCTTCATCTGCATCCCTTTGGAAAGTTCTTTTACCTTTTTGGCAGGTGAAATCTGAAACCGGTCCAGCAATTCAGAAAATCTCTGTGTGTTCCAGTTCTCATAGAAAACTGATACAGACTTTTCAACCTGCCGCACTTTCCAGTCATCACTGAAATAGTTGGAGTCAAAAACAACACCTACACATTTCTTTACTTCCTGTTCCTTTGCAATATTGTCCAAGCCCAAAATCCTGACCTCGCCGCTGGTGCGTTTGAGCATATTTAATATGAGTTTGACGGTCGTTGTTTTTCCGGAACCATTCGGTCCAATCAGTCCCATGATATATCCTTTTGGCAGCGTAAAAGTGATATCGCGCAGACAGAAATTGTCAAAGGACTTTGACAGGTTTTTCACTTCCAAATAATTATTCATCCGCTTTTTCCTCCATTAGAATGTCCAGAAGCCGATGCAGCTCCTCCCTAGAGAGATTTGCCACTCGCGCGGCACTGATCGCTTCGGTTAAGTTGTTTTCAATTTTGCAGATCAGCTGCTCCCGCAAAAGTTCTGACCCCCGCCCCAGAACATAACAGCCTCTCCCCTGAATGTTCTTTACAAAGCCTTCCTCCTCCAGCTCCGTATAGGCCCGCGTCACGGTCAGAACACTGATTTTCAAGTCCTTTGCAAGCGTCCGCAGAGACGGAAGCGTCTCGTCTTCCTGCAAATCCCCAGACATAATGGCCGCTTTCACCTGCTGCTTGATCTGCTCATAGATAGGAATGCCCGAAATATTAGAAATAATGAGTTTCACAATCACCCTCCTAACTGTTATGCTATTATACATAACACTATAACACATTGCACAGCAGAATGCAAGCATTTTCGGAAACCTAAGAAGTCATTATTCTAGAATCCACTTCCTTTCATCAATCTGTGAATCACCCTAAAAATTCCCAGAGTGAATTTGATAGATATTTATGTAGTCTAATGAGAAGATTTGTGGTATGATTTTGACAAAGCAAAATAAGAAGATTTAAAGATATATCATTCTAAAAGGAGAAAACCTGACATGAAACAAAAGCAGGCAAAAGCAGTTACAATCATCGGCGGCGCTGACGGACCGACAAGTGTCTTTCTAGCCGGACGCACCGACAGCAAGACATTGAAAAATCGCGTCAGACAGCTCCTGTATCAGCGCAGACGCAGGCGGGCAGAAAAAAGAATTGCTGCGAATCCACACACGGTTCAGGAGGTTGCCGCCTACGCAGCCGCACACTACCACGCAGCCGAAATCCCCAAAACGCAGAAAACATATCTACGCCAGTATGCGAGTGCAAAAGAGTCGTTGATTTTCATGTATAAGCCAGAATTGTTGAGCGGTTTCGACGAAATTACCGCTCCTGATGTGTTTGATGAAGAATCCGCAAAGGAACTATACCGCCAGCTCCAGCTTCGCAGCGAGACCGCCGCCAAAGTCCCCGAATCTGAAATGCCCATGGACTTCCATCTCTATGAAATCAGCGTCGGAAATGGGCATCTCGAAATGGCTGTAGATTTTGTGTGGGACACAATCTTAGGAATGTCCTCTTCCGGCGATCGGTGCACAATGAAAAAACTGAAAAAAATATCCGACGATTTGTATCTGTATTATGGAGTATCCGAGCAAGATATTCAAGACAAAACCCAGCGATACTCCTCTCTGGTGACGATGTTAAGCGGTCGTTAGGAAAGCATTTCGTAAATAACAGTGAAAAGCAGCGCCCGCTTTTCACTGTTATTTAGGTGAACATAATTTTCAAAAGAAATCGATGCTGTTTTTCTTTCCCCAGGCTCTATCTTTTCTGGTAACTTTTAGAATTTAAAAATGCTTCTCTATCAATCGAGAAAATATAATCCCCATTTTCATAAAAGGAATTTTGAACCATTCCAGCCTTTTGCATTACTCTATAAGATTCTACATTGCTCTTGGCACATCCTCCATAGATTATGTCATATTCCATCTCCTCAAACGCATAATTTATCAATTCCATGGCACATTGTGTAGCATAACCTTGATTACGGTATTTCTCATCAATCATATAAAAAAGAACTGTTTTTCCCATTTCGGCTTCTCCGTCTAATCCGCACCAGCCTATTACCACATTTGGTTCTTTCTTTTGAAAAACGCCTAAACATAAATGGCAGATTGATTTTTGTCGATTCTTACTATGCGTATCTTCCATGTATTTTAATGCTTCGTATGCCTTATCTATCGTTGTTTCATGTGGGTATTCCCACATTCTTGCAATCTCCTTAATGTCGTTTTCAGTCACGGTCCGCAGTATTAAATCATTCGTTTTAAACTCCACGATTCATTTCCCTCACTATCTATAATAACCTTCATTTCATCAACTATTTGCTGAACACTTTTATTGTCTGTATTGATAACATAATCGCCTTCGTATGGTTTTAAATGCAGCCAGAAAAAAGAACATTCATTTGCATCTCCTCGCTTTTTATGACGTTCACGCAAAGTTTCCTCTGAACAGGTCATGGTAATGCCAATAACCGAATAATCTTTTGCTGTTATATCTTTTAGTATCGCTTCACGAATTGTTTTATCCACAACAACCACCGACGAAAAAAAGACATAATCAAAACCAGAGTTTAAATATGTAGATAGCGCAAATGACATTGTTTTATCACCATTTCGCAATCTCGGATCATCAACCGAAAACGGATTGACACACCACGCCCAATCGCCATCAAAATAAGCACTGTTTTCATACGAAGTAAAAAGTTTCTGTGTCACTGTCGTTTTCCCCACACACGGAGAGCCTGCTACAATAATCAATTTTTGTTTGGACATCTATATTCCTCTCATTTAGATAAAATCTTAAAAACTTTTTATTTTGCATCAAATTTATTAACTTATACAAGCTGCTTTCCATACTGTTCCAAATACCAATTTCTCCTTATCCACCATGTCTTTCAAATCACTAAAAAAGACAAACATCCCGAAAAATGTAACTTCGTCAGTATAAATCATGCTCCTTAATCATTATACATTTTGTATCCTCATCAAAAACAAACTCCACAATCCACGGCATAACGTTTTTGATTCTTTCAAAATCGTTATGCCCGAAAGAATGGTCATAATAATTAATAATCGTACTTAAAGCAGTTCCATGACTTCCTACTACAATATTCTTTCCTGCATACTTATTTAATACCTGCTGCAATGCTGACATATTTCTCCTTTGAACTTCTTGAAGGCATTCTCCATCTGACAATTTGTATGTAAAATCATCCCATTGCATTTTTGTAAATAACGCAAAATCTTCAATCCAGCCACTTTCTACTTTTCTTTCCCTAAAATCATATACAATATCAATTTCTATACCATAACTATCTGCAAAATCTTTAACTGTATCTACTGCTCTTTTATATGGACTTGATAAAACAACATCAATATGCTTATCTACCAGAAATTTAGTAACCAATTTTCTATCTTCCATTCCTTTTGAAGATAATTCTCGAAGAGCGTCATTATGATTGTTATAATTTGGCTCTGCATGACGAACGAAATATACTTTCGTCACAATAATGCCTCCCTTTTTTCCAGTTTGTATAAACCTCAATAGAACTCTAACCGTTTTTCATTTATTTCATCTATGTTTTTTCTCGTGCTTTTAAATGAGCAAATTCAGAAATGGCACAATGAATCTACGCTACCAAAGCCCAGACCTCCTCGAAAAGGATATGTTTTGTCTACACTGCCGCGCCATTGTCTTTGCCCATTATATGATGCTGTCGGTAACGCAACAACAAAACGAAAATGACAAGACGATATGCGAATTTCTGCCTGCTGGATGAAATGGAGAATATCATGTTCAGCCGTTCCATGTCCATCATCATAGATGCACTGGCAGATACTGTGGATGGGTATTTTCATATCACAGAAGCCCAGCTGGAGAAATTCACAGCCAGCTTTGTTCGACGTCTCCCAAAATATATGCAGGATGTCCTGGAACGGAGAGAGACAGCTGCATAAACGTATTTTGTGGACTAAAGCATTGATTTTTCAAAGCGCAAACCCCATTTTTGATGTAGGATGTTAACTTATACAAGCTGCTTTCCATACTGTTCCAAATACGCCTCTGCCCGCTTCAAAGGAAGCCCAATGATTTTCTCCTGCAGCTTTTTCAAAATTTCTGAATCATCAAGACCAACTTCCTGTCCCATTTCAATAATCGTTCGTATTTTAATCTTATCTGATTCCGTTTCAATAACAGTTCCACCCATAATATTCACCAGCCTTTCTTCATTCTTATTTCCATTTGTGATATGTGTAATGATAGTATTTACAAACCCTTTCAGGTCTATCAGTTCATCATCTGATAATTCGCCCTCCTGATGCAGACGCACCATTTCATCCCTGAAATACGTCAGTTCCTCAATGGCTTTTTCGATATTGCCCTCTGATGCAATTTCTTTCTCGTATCTTGCAATATAAAATGGAATATAAGGGAACAGCCTTTTTTCAACAATCTTTTCTTTTGCCAAATCCTCTAAAATTACATTGTCAGATTTATAGTCTACTGTCTGCCCACCCGGAAAGGAAAAGGTAATCGTTGTTGTTTTCGGTGTCCGATCCGTCCTCTTGATATAAATAATTGAAAACCTCGGCATTGGGATTGTTGCATGACCAATATCCCATGTTGCAAACTGTCTGGCAACAATAAAAGCATATTCCGCTATCCTGATTGCCATAGAACCATCATCATAACTCTGGCACGCTAAAAGATAAACTTCATTTCCTATTCTGATCAGGAAATCGGAAATCTGTTCCTCTATATCCTTGCTGCCATCTGCCGTTTCATTTTCCGTCAGATAACCCTCCGAGGGTCAAATCTCCTCTTTTACATCTTTGGAGTAATTCCTGCCAAACACATCATTGATGACGGAAACGAACAATCTTTTATGTTTCATCTTCATCGTCTTAAATACATTGTCATAATCCGGTGTCTTTTTCTGCATACGCGTCTTCCTTTCCCTCTTCATATTATACCCATCCGACAGCCGAAACGCAAACATATTTCCAGCAATCCTTCCACATACTTCTTTCAATTTATCAATTTTTCCAGTCCGATAGCTCAAATTTTAATTATTTCTTTTTTAACACACATATATACTCTAGCAACGGTCAATCCCAGAATCATTAAAGCTGATTATTTTTTCACAACAATCATATATATAATAAGGCTATTACCACTTTTCTACTTTGCTTTCTACAAAATGAATATAATG
>CAMWXA010000095.1 GCA_947178035.1 uncultured Lachnospiraceae bacterium
TAACTCCCTTCGCTGTAATAGTGATGAAGAAGAAAAAGTTGTCAATGCGAAAAAAATATATATAATAATATATAAATCCGTAGCATTCATAGTAATGGCAGTGGAAATGTGAACAAGCCCATTTTTCGCCTAAAATACAAGAAAATCGTCAAATATTTCCTGTGGATAACCTTCATAATTATTGTGAAGTTATTCACAGTTATTCACAATCTTCTGAATTATGAAGGTGTCAGTTTTTTCTTAATCGTATCAATTTTATTTCTTAAATCCTCATCTGTCCGGATTTTTTCCTCAATCTTTTCCACACCATGAATGACTGTGGTGTGATCCTTTTTTCCAAGGTATGACGCAATCATCTGAAAAGTCGATTCTGTCATGCTGCGGCACAGATACATGATGATCTGCCGGGGAATCACATACTCGGAATTGCGCTTTTTTGATGTAATATCTTCCTTTGAAATATTAAAGTGTTCTGCGACGACATCTATGATAAGGGAAGGGGATACTTCGCGTCTCTGGTCTGGATAAATGACATCTTTCAATGCATCCTCAGCCAGGGCAAGATTCAGTTCCTGTTTGTTCAGGCGCGCATTTGCCATCACCTTATTTAGAGCGCCTTCCAGTTCACGGATATTGGATTTTATGTTTGTCGCAATGTACTGAATGATCTCATCATCAATTTCTTTGTCATACATCTCTGCGTTTTTGCGCAGGATTGCCATACGGGTCTCATAGTCCGGCGGCTGAATATCAGCGATCAGTCCCCACTCAAAACGGGAGCGGAAACGTTCCTCTAAAGTCTCCATTTCCTTTGGCGGTTTATCGGAGGAAATGATAATCTGTTTTCCGGCAGAATGAAGGACATTGAATGTGTGGAAAAACTCTTCCTGAGTTGATTCCTTTCCTATTATAAATTGTACATCATCGATGAGAAGGACATCGACTGTCCTGTACTTGTCACGCAGTTTGGTCATCGCGGCTGCGTTACCGCTTCGGATAGACTCAATTACCTCGTTGGTAAATTGTTCTGAGGTTACATACAAGACTTTTTTGTCCTGATTCTGCCCCAGCACAAAATGACCTATGGAGTGCATCAGGTGTGTCTTTCCGAGCCCGGCGCCGCCATATAAATACAATGGATTGTATGCTTCTCCAGGGGATTCCGCTACGGCAAGCGCTGCAGAATGGGCAAATTTATTGTTGCTTCCCACGACAAAGGTATCGAACTTGTATTTATTATTCAAATTTGCATTTTCGTATTTGAGGTTGTTCACACTCTTTTTTGGCTGATTCGATTCGCTGGAGGCCTCTTTTTTCTCTGCTATGGCGTCCTCCTCTGCGATAAAGACTACATCATACTCGTGATTCATAAGCTCTGATATCGTTGCTTTAAAGCAGAAATAATAGTTTTTCTGAATATACTTTAATAAGCGTGCCTGAGCTGATGGAATCAGAATTGTCACAATATCATCCTCAACCTTGTAGAATTGTAGGGGATCTACCCAGTTATTGAATGAAATATCTGTAAGGTCATACTCCTCTTTGATGAGCTCCTTTATTTCATTCCATCTGTCTTTTATTTCGTTCATGCGATACCTCTGATCTATTGTTTCAGTCTTTTTGATAAGGATATGTTATTAAATTACAAACTCATACACATTAATAGTAACCCAAATGAGGAAAAAAAGCAAATGAATGTGAAAAAATTTTAAAGTAATTCACTTAATCCCCAATCGATTGTCGATATTGTGGATAACTTTATCCAAAATATGTGGAAAATTGTTTTTTTACACCTTAAAAGAAAAGAAATCCACATTATTGTGGATAAAATTGTGAATAGTTATATACAACATCCACATTGAGATTTCTTGATATCTGAAATCCACAGGAGACAGTTTTCTACATTTTTTCGACGAGATATCCACAAGTTACCCACAAATTGTGGATATCTTTTTTATATTGTGGATTTCATACCTTTTCCTGTGGAAAGGATGTGGTTAGGCGAAATTTATTTTATTTTTCTTGACTTCAATATTCTTATGTTATATAATCGTTATGATATTTTCTAATACTTGGAATGATATCGGCAGGTATCATATGTACTGTATTTATTATTTATCGTGGAATAACTTACCGTTTTATGCAAATGTCAAATGTGGATTTTAGTAGTAAATCTGGATTGAATTTTGAAGTCAATTGTAGGAAAAGATGACATTTGCCCGGATGATGGTCCGATTGGAAAGGTAAATATGAGAAGGAGGTGTTTCGGATATGAAAATGACATTTCAGCCAAAGAAAAGACAGAGAAGTAAAGTGCATGGTTTCAGAGCCAGAATGAGCACACCAGGCGGGAGAAAGGTTATCGCTGCAAGACGTGCTAAGGGAAGAAAGAGATTATCTGCATAATTTACAGGTCACATTATGTGGCCTTTTTTTCTACGTATGTTCTATGTGCGTAAGGTATTGATAGAAGAGATTATGAAATTTTCGGAATCGTTAAAAAGCAACAGGGATTTTAAGAATGTTTATAGTGGTAGGAAAAGTTATGCCAATAAATATTTAGTGATGTATGTATTAGAAAATGGATTAGATAAAAACAGACTTGGGATTTCAGTTAGCAAAAAAGTAGGGAACAGTGTTGTCAGACATCACGTCACCAGATTGATCAGAGAAAGCTACCGGCTGCATGAGGATATGTTTCGCAGTGGTCTTGACATTGTCGTCGTTGCAAGAGTGAGTGCAAAGGATGTCAAGTATGCAGAGATTGAGAGTGCGCTGCTGCATGTATCGAGGCTTCATAAAAATATATTGATATAAAAGCGGGTGTTTTGAATGAAAAAGCTTTTCATTTGGCTGATTCTATTTTATCAGAAATATCTTTCACCATTAAAATCCACAAAATGTCCATATTTTCCATCATGTTCACAATATGGACTAGAGGCGGTCAGGCAGTATGGCGCCTTGAAGGGTGGATTGCTCAGTGTATGGAGAATACTTCGATGCAATCCTTTTTCAAAGGGTGGGTATGACCCCGTTCCTTCTATTAATAAGAAAGATAATAACAAAAAAATTAAAACCTTTTACCGGTTTTAACAGATCAGGAGGAGTAAAATGGATTTCATGCTATTAACGCAAAATTCAACTCCGATATTTATGTACATTGTTAAGCTTCTGGGCTTAATTATGAATGGAATTTTCGAGTTTCTGAATTTGATTGGCATTCCAAATATCGGTTTATCTATTATTTTATTTACAATTGTCATTTATTTACTATTGATGCCGCTTACCATCAAGCAGCAGAGATATTCAAAGCTTTCGGCGAGAATGAATCCTGAGATACAGGCGATACAGGCAAAGTATAAAGGCAAGCAGGATCAGGCATCGATGATGGCTATGAATCAGGAGACAAAAATGGTGTATGCAAAGTACGGCGTATCGCCTTCGGGCAGCTGCGTTCAGCTGTTGATACAGATGCCTATTTTGTTTGCACTCTATCGCGTCATCTATGCAATGCCTGCGTATGTGACAAAGATCGGTGAGGCTTTTGGCGTACTTGCGGACAAGATTATGGAGGCGCCTAACGGCGTGGAAGAGGTCAGAGCTTTGAGCTCGGCGGCATATTTTTCCAAAAACTTTGATATTGCGGGGAATACAAAGAACGCAATTATTGATACGCTCAACAAGACATCGACACTGGATCTGGCGGCGCTCTCTGAGAAATTTGGTCTGGCAGATCTGACTTACAACGGAAGCCGGATCCTCACAAGCGGATCTGAGAAGGGCCTGATTGATGTATACAATAATTTTCTTGGGCTGAATATTGGCAACTCGCCGATGGATACCATGAAAACGGCCTTTGCAGCGGGAAATTATCTGCTTCTTGCCGGTGCAATTGCCATTCCGGTTCTCGCAGCAGTTACGCAATGGGTGAATTATAAACTCATGCCGCAGGCTGCGGCCAACGATGATAAGAAAAAGAAACAGCCTTCCAATGATACCGCTGAGGCAATGCAGCAATCGATGAAGATGATGAATACATTGATGCCAATCATGTCAGCGTGGTTCTGTCTCACACTTCCTGCTGGTATGGGTCTGTACTGGGTTATTGGTGCAGTGGTGAGAAGTATTCAGCAGGTCGTAATCAATAAGCATATCGATAAAATGGATATTGATGCTGAAATTGAGAAAAACGTCGAAAAATATAAAGAAAAATTGAAAAAACAGGGCATCAATGCGGATAAGATCCAGGCAGCGGCCAGAACGAATACAAAGAATATCACAGCAAATACTTCTTATCAGAGTACTATGGCAAAGCGGTCTGAAAAGACAGAGGAAGAGAAGGCGGAGGATATCAGAAAGGCTACAGAGTATTATAATAAAAATGCAAAACCGGGAAGTCTTGCGGCAAAAGCGAATATGGTAAAACAGTATAATGAAAAGAAATAGAAAAACATTGTACAGTGAGTGATAACTATTTTATGGGGGACAATAAAATGGAATACATGGAGTTTAAAGGTAGAACCAAAAATGATGCCATTACAGAGGCATGTAGACATTTTTCAATACCGAGCGATAAGTTAGATTATGAGGTAATTGACGAGGGAAAAACTGGTTTTCTTGGTATGGGTGCGAAACCAGCTGTCATAAAGGCGAGGGTGAAGGAGGAAAGCAAGGAGGAGGTAATCGAACCTATAAGGCTTTCCGAGGAGCCGATAATTGCAAGTGTACGGGCTGCCGCTGATAAGATAGTAGATATTGACGTGGAAGCTGTGTCCGGGAAATTCTTGTCAGATGTCTTTGCAGCTATGGGGATTTCGGTGGAGATTTCCACAAAATACAATGACTCACTCAAAACGCTTGAAGTTGATCTCAGCGGTGATGAGATGGGTGTACTGATTGGCAAAAGAGGGCAGACACTTGATTCGCTGCAGTATCTGATTTCGCTGGTAGTCAATAAGGGAACAGGCGAGTATGTCAGAGTAAAAGTTGACACAGAAAATTACAGACAGAGGCGCAGGGAGACATTGGAGAATCTGGCAAAAAATATTGCTTACAAGGTTAAGAGAACCAGGAGACCTGTATCGCTGGAACCGATGAATCCCTATGAGAGAAGAATTATTCATTCCGCACTGCAGAATGACAGATATGTGACAACGCATAGTGAGGGTGACGAACCGTTCCGGCGTGTGGTGGTAACTCCAAAGCGGGACAGTAGTTATAATGACAATAAGGGTTATCGGGCAAACAGAGGCTATCATAAAAATTATAATAAGGGCTATAACAGAAATAACAGAGAGTATAATCGGGACGTCAACAAAAAATCTGACCGGGATAACGCAGAAATCAGTGCAGAAACAGTTGAACAGAAGTAACGGACTATGATAAAATGAACCTTGAAATAGCAAGGTTCATTTTTTGTGCACACGGGCACCCAGAGGAAGTGGGTGTAGATTTCCAGGAAGGAGAAATAACAGATGAAGACAGATACCATCGCGGCGATAGCAACGGCGGCCAGCGATTCGGGAATAGGCATTATCAGGATCAGCGGCGACGATGCCGTAGAGACGGCCAATCGGATATATCGTTCCAAGAATAATCGAAAGCAGCTTGTTGATGTCAAGAGTCATACGATTCATTACGGGTATATTTATGACGGCGATCTGCTGGTTGATGAAGTGATGGTTGCAGTGATGCGTGCTCCCAACACTTACACCAAAGAGGATATCGTTGAGATTGACTGCCACGGCGGAATTCTTGTGATGAATCAGATCCTGGAAGTAGTCCTTAGAAATGGATGCAGGCTTGCCGAGCCGGGGGAATTCACAAAGCGGGCCTATTTAAATGGAAGGATTGACTTGTCGAAAGCGGAGGCTGTCATGGATATCATTCATTCCAAAAATGAATTTGCGCTGCGATCTTCTGTGAATCAGTTAAGGGGTTGTGTGTCAGATAAGGTGCGCTCCCTGCGTGAGGAACTTTTGTATGAGATTGCGTTTATTGAGTCAGCGCTTGACGATCCGGAACATATCAGTCTGGACGGATATGCTGACAGATTGGAGGAGAAAGCGGCAAAGATTCAGGGAGCGCTGAAGAAGCTGATTGACAGTGCAGATAACGGGAAAATGCTGAGGGATGGAATTAATACAGTGATTGTAGGAAAACCGAATGCCGGGAAGTCTTCCCTATTGAATTTACTTGTCGGTGAGGAGAAGGCGATTGTCACAAGTGTCGCCGGGACGACGCGGGATGTGTTGGAGGAATCCATCAGACTGCATGGCGTGGGGCTGAATATTATCGATACGGCCGGGATACGGAACACGGAAGATGAAGTTGAGAAGATCGGTGTCGAGAAGGCGAGAAAGTATGCAGGGAATGCCGATCTGATCGTCTATGTGGTGGACGCCTCGCGTGCGCTGGATGAGAATGACGATGCGATCATGGAACTGATAGCGGATAAGAAAGTGATCGTGCTTCTGAATAAAACGGATTTGGAGCAGATTGTCAGCGAGGATGATATCATAAGAAAAATGACACAGGTGTCAGTTATAAAAACTTCCACAAAAGAAAATACGGGAATCGTTGAATTTGAGGAAACGATAAAACAATTATTTTTTGACGGTGAGATTGCAGTCAATGATGAAATCTATATCACGAACCAGCGGCACAAAGAGGCATTGATGGAGGCATATGAGAGTATGGAGATGGTACTGAAAAGTTTAGCTGACCAGATGCCGGAAGATTTTTATTCGATTGATTTGATGAGCGCCTATGCTTCGCTTGGCAGAATCATCGGGGAGGAGGTCGGGGAGGATCTTGTCGATGAGATTTTTTCTAAGTTCTGTATGGGGAAATGATAGGATAAAGATAAAGTATGAAATCTGGTTATAAAGGAAAGGTGAAGAAAAATGAAGTATACATTTGAGGCAATGAAAGATGAAGAAAAATTGGTATCTACCAGTAAGATATGTAGTATAATTGATGGTTTTGCCGATTACAATAAAAGACTTACATTAGTTTACGGAAAAATAAAAGCACTGTTTGGTCAGCCAGTCTATGAATCGGAAAATCTGGAAAATCTTTTTTCTTACTGTGTTATGGCAACACCAGAAGATGGAGAATCTGTTTATCTGGAAGTATACTGTGCAGGTTCAGGACCTGCGATTGGCGGCAGACACAATGAAGCATGTGAAAAGGCAGCAAAGGCTTTAGTGGATTACATTTGGCAGGCCGAACCAGCTGACTATGAACAGAAAGGCTATTACATGGATGGTCCGACAGTCCTTGAGTTTGGAATCAAAAACGGTGTTCCCTATTATAATGAATCCGAGCTGCATCTTTCAGAAGAAGAATTTAGAGAACTGTATGAGAAATTGTGCTGATTTGAACATTTTTCTGCAGCAGGGCAGCTCTGGGACAATTCTGTTTTTTGCACCGGAAGGTCATGAGGAAAAAGAAAGGTATGATATCATATGAAAAGAGAAGATTTATTTGCTCCGATTAGACAAAAATATAGTGAACTAAAAACAGCTTTAAAGGGAACAGACATAGAGCAGATAAGAAAATTGACATTGGAAGTTCATGCTATGGTACATCCCGCTGAAATATCCGGGAAAACCGAAAAAACAATTGCAGATTATGTGCTGGAATATATGCTATTGGGAAATCAGAACGCAATCGTACCAAGAGAGGACTATGATGTGGATTTGCATTATGCAGGAACGAGAAAAGTTCCTATGTGCTGGCAATTTTGGCATACATATCGTATTGAAGATTTGGTAAGCAATATTTTAATGGTCAATCAGAACCAGATATTCAATGCTGAGTGGCAGAGAAAAATTGGCGCTTCTATTACAGACACTGGAAATGCACTGGAATTTGATGAAGCAGTGGCGTTTGGAAAAGGAATCAATGTCCCTGCACTTCGCGATTATATGATTACAGTAGGGAAAAATACACGCTGCATATTAGAGAATTTGACACTGGAGCAGATACAGTCTATGGTACCGGAAGAATGGGTAATGAGAATACTGGAAGAAGGCGGAGTGACCACAGATTTCCGTTCTGTCTGGTTGTTAGTATATTGGGGAAGGCTGACAAGGGGAGGTATGATTTTAACTCCCATGACAGATCATCATATGATGCATCTGCCGCCCTGTCTGAATCATCTGCCGATTTTGGATGAATAGACCTGTGTTTTTGAGAACGTGTACCATGAAGGAGTGATTCGATGAATTACGCTGTGGAATTAGTATTTGATGATGAAAGTCAGAATATCATTAATGAATTTAGAAAATTATTAGATAATAATGGAGTTCATGATGAAGCAGTAAAGTTAAACCATATATCAATTGGCGATTATTTTACAAGTGACATTGAAGGTTTAAAGGCGAAAGTACTGGAATTTTCGAAGCAAATAAAGCCTTTTGAAATTACATTATGTTCCGTTGGTTCATTTATGACAGAGGAAAATGTGATTTTTCTGGAACCGGTCATGACGGAAGAATTGAAAAGTATCCATAAGAAATTTATTGATTTGATGGCTGATTTTGATGGTGAGTTGAATGAATATTACGAGATAGACAAATGGATGCCACATTGTACGATAGCGATAAGATTGTCAGATGAAGAATTATTTAAGGGATTTCGTTTATTAAAAGAGAATATAAAACTACCGATGAATGTGAAAATCAATAAAATAGATTTGATTCAATATCCGTTAAATCAAATACTAATTGCTGCGTTAAAATAATTAACACCTAATCAAAACATAAAGGGAAGGGTGCATGAATGAGTGATATTTTAGAATTTGCCACTCGGGAAGATTTCAGAAAATGGCTTTATGACAATTGTCTGTTAAATGACGGCGTCTGGCTTTTATTCGGCAAAGCCGGTGGACCCAGGACATTAAAAGCAGAAGAGGCACTGGAAGAAGCGCTCTGTTTTGGATGGATTGACGGACAGATGCAGAGTCTTGATGATAAATCTTACAGGAAATATTTTTCCCTGCGAAGGAATAAGAGCAAATGGTCAGAGAAAAACAAAAAATTGGCCAAAAGCCTTGAAGAAAGAGGACTGATGACCGATTATGGCAGAAAGAAAATAGAGGAAGCGCAAAAAAATGGACAGTGGGACGCTCCCAAATCCGCCGCGGTTACGGAAGAACAAATTGCCCAGCTTACCGCACTGCTGGAAAGTTATGAACCTGCCTGTACAAATTTTAAAGCGATGTCTTTATCTGTTAAAAAAACTTACACAAAGGCGTATCTTGACGCAAAGACAGATGCAGGACGGGAAAAGAGAATTGCATGGATGGTCGACCAGCTCAATAAAAATCTAAAACCGATGTAGCTGCTATGTGTGCTTATTTTTTGGGTTGAATGCAATAGCATATTGAATCAATGTATTTCAGTTTGTCTACTAACTGTCTTAACTTTCCTTAATTTTCAAGGCTTTGCGGTGGCAGACCTCAAAAGGTGAAGTTTCCCCTGTGTTTGAAGATAACAGGAGTGAAGGCTATTACTATCGGCTGAAATCTTATATGGATATCCATACAAGGCAGGAATATCTGAAAGAACTGATACAGCTGGAAATCAAGCCGGAAAACCGCACTGGCACGATAGAGCAGTTAGCGCAGAATGTGGAGGCTGTCGAAAAGCCGGTACAGCTTATGGGGGTAAAAATGGGCCGGAATCATATGTATTGAGTCTGGCTTATATAAAGGAGACTTATATAAGGATTGGGTCATCTAAATACAATATCAAAGATTATCCCAAGAGGGAGATAGAACTTTTTAAGATACTTGATGGGAGAGCAAAAACCATACAAAAGGTACCGGTAAAATATCAGGAACTTACTTTTCACAAATTATTTGGATATTATGGTTCAAAAGGAATTGTTCTTAACGAAAAGACAAACATAGATTTATTGATTCGTCATATAATACAGGTGCGAAAGATTGGAAGTATAATAATGATTATGTAGATGGGAATGATAGTTACCGACATAGTAAGTGGCTGTCTATGATGGAGAAACGGCTGAAGCTGGCGAGAAAACTAGCTGGCACATATTATTGTCGGAGCAGAAAAATTGTATCAGAGTCCTGTCTTTGCTTTTCGATACACTAAAAATTATTGTGGAAAACATATTCCATTAAAAACGGGCTAAAAAGACTGCAGATTAGGAATACGTTAAAATAGGGAAAGAGACCCACCCAAATAACCAGAAATACCTTTTTCATGCTGCCACCTCATTCAATAAATCCAGGAAACTCATTTTCTGCCTGTATAAAATCCTCAACAATCCCATTGCAAAGAGAAGACATTATTACGATGTCTTTCCGTCGTCTACCTCTGTTTCCATCTTATCCCCAAACTGATAATACTTGCAGAATTCATGATGAACCAGATCCTTCATCGCATCAGGTTCCTATATTCTTCATCCGTCATCAGCCGCCATCCTATCCCTTCATCCCAAAACAGCGGTACTCCTTCAATTCCCGCCTCCCATTCTGCTCCAATGAGTACATAGGTTATTTCTGTCAGCCACCGCAGCCAATAAGACAAAAAATCATCGAGTTCATTTTGGGCAGAACGAAAAGGTATCCTTACACTTCCCGAAAAAACCGGTTCTCCTTCCTCCCCCACAATGCATCCCGGCCCTTCAAATTTTTTTCCCTTATATTCTTCCATATACTTCCGGGAGATTTCTTCTATTCTTGTATCCTCTTCAGGAGTCATTTGTTCTGCTCTAGTTGCGCAAAATACAATTCCTATTGCCATTTTATACCTCTTTTCACTTGTTGTATGGTTTTCCCCACACCAAAAATCCATTTCCACACAGTTTCTGTATGAATCTGATAATGTTCTGAAAAATGTTCCGTTTCAATAAAGAATGCGACTGAATTTTATCAATTGCTTTTTATACTCTGATTCTGAATCGGCAGCCTTTTCTGCCTCTTCAAGCATTGCCTCAACAGCATTCTTGGTTTATTATATGCATTTTTTTTTTGCATGTCAAGTATCCTTCATCTTTCTATCTGTACCGCATTGGAACGATGGAAAAACCAGCCTGGATATAGCCTATAACTGAATTTTCAAACCGTCATATGCAAAATGTATTCCATCTAATTCTTTCTCCAATTCTTTATAATCGTCATATGATTTACCCCAGTCTTCTTCCAAATGTGTGATAATAACTTCTTTTATATCATATTGTTTCCGTATTATATCAATTTCATCTAACGTAAACAGTTCTTTTCTCAGTGGGTTATCTTCATTTAATACAAAACCGTTTTTTAACACGTTTCCGACAATTGTATTACCGATAATTAATAGGTCTGCACCCTGGAATTTTTCTGACTTTGGAAACGGCTTTACATCACATGGGGCATAAATTATTGTTTTGCTGTTAGAAGATATAATAAATATTGTCACATGTTCCTGTTCATCTGCGGGAATAAGTTCAACAAAAATATTGTCATATTTCAAAGTGCGGATTTTTTTTGTGTATATCAGGCCTTTTGCTTCATAATATTCAATGGCGGAACCATATTTTGTACCTTGCTTTTTAATATCTTCCAAAATGGCAGGCAAAGAAGCAACTTCTATCGGATTATCTGGTTTCTTTCCCAGCGAATTGGCAAGCCAGTCCATTTTCAGTTGTTCTATCACACGCATTCCCATTGTGTGGTCAGGATCACAGTGGCTGTACAAAATATGTTCAACTTTCCGTATGCCGGAATTATTCAATGAAGCATTGATATCTTCCGGCGTATCAATCAATAGATTCACATCCTCGATAAACAGACTGCATCCCGTTCTTGCATAGGGAAATCCTTTCTGCCGCGCTTCTGTACATACACGACAGCTGCAGCATGCTCTTGGCGTGCTGACACAGCCGCCGGAGCCAAGTATGATTACATTCATATCTGATCTTTCTCCTTTTTTCATAAAATAATAAGGTAGGTCTTTCATTGATGACTACAAGATTTTCACTCAATATGTAACCTGTAACATGATGCTTCAAAAATTTCACTCCCATCATATTTTTCAAGCTTTCCATAATTCTCAAATTGAAATCCGCATTTTATAATTACATTTCTCGAAGCGTGGTTTTCATTCGCATGACGAGCAAAAAAATCATGTGCACCTAAATTTTTATATGCCCATTGAATCATTGCTTTTGAAGCTTCCGTTGCATAACCCATACCCCAATACAGTCTTTTCAAGTTATAACCAAGTTCATATGCTTTGTATTTTTCTGCATATGACATAGAACCTCCACCTATCACTTTTCCAGAACTTTTTAAAACGAACACGAATTCATTTTTATGCCCTAAAGAACTTATCCATTCCTCTGCCTGGTGAATATTATCATGCAATGGATACGGCATAAATTTGTTGACGATCGGGTCACTAGCCCATTCAAACACATCATACGCATCATCTATATTGATTGGTCTTATTATCAGCCTTTCGGTTTCGATTTTCCTCACAGTCATTACCCCGCTAACTTCAAATCTATCTAAGGAACTGTCAATAAATAACGCATCAATTTGACTTGTCAGAGGCTGACATGGCTAAATGTTCATCTGCGTCATCA
>CAMWXA010000096.1 GCA_947178035.1 uncultured Lachnospiraceae bacterium
ATCTAAAACAAAACCATCTTCATTTTCACCATAAATATTATGCCAACCATCTATTCCTTTATATTTATGTAACTTTTTATATGGAACAGAATTTTTTGCTATAGTTTCTAAACCCAATAAGTGACAAAAATTCTCTTTATCAAACCACAATTCAAAAGATTTTGCTGGATTGCTTTTTAAAGTATATTTATAAATAAATGGATTCAAAAAGAAAGCATAGTAGTCCGCTAATACTTTTAAAGTAATGTCATTTATACGAGGTTTCATTTGTAAATTTAGTAGTTCTTCTGCTGTGTACATTGCTTCTCCTTATATATAAGAAAGGGATTTGACATGTAACCAAATCCCTTTCATGCAACTATTTTTATTCTGCTCATATTTAAACTCTCCGCAGCGGAGAAATCAGGAGTTGCACCCGAGTATTCAATTTTATCGTTTCTTATTATGATTATAAAAAATATCCTACAAAAATAGGAATACAATATAACATCTTTCAACAAAAGATGTAGAAACCCTCTAGATTTCTTATTGATAGTATACGCCAATTTCAAAGAACAGGCAACGAACAAAATATAAATTTTTTGTAAACAAAAGGAAGTTGTACCTAAATAGTAACTTTTCGCGGGTAGGGGAATTTAAGGTACGGGAAGAAAGGGGGCTTATTGGTTCATCGGGAAAGCTTTCCGCTGCAGACAGCGGCTTTGGTCTAATACTCACCTGGGGATTATCTTCGTACTCTTCTGCCCCTTTTTCACGATCTCATCATATCTTTCTGAATATGCAGCCCTCTCTTCCTGTGTCAGACCCTCGTCTCTGGACTGACTGCCAATCTACAGAAAGCCTGTCCAATATTGGTTCTGTCAACACGGTATTTCCTGGGTGTCATACCATACTGTTTCTGAAAAATACGGTGAAAATAGCTCAGATTGTCATACCCCACAGACAGGCCGATATCCATGACAGACATTGCCGTATTCTGCAGCAGATAGGCCGCCTGATTCAATCGTTTTTCCTGCACCAGACCGGTGTAATTACGCCCTGTCCTTTTCTTAATCTCCTTTGAAAGCCAGCACACATCATAGTTTAATAATCTGGCAAGCTCTGTCAGCTCCCCGTCGCGGTAATTCTCTTCAATATAGGCGTACACTTCAATGAGCAGCCGCCGTCCACGGTTCTCTGTGTTGGTCTGCATCCGCTCCATATGGTTCATCAGCTGCAGAAACAGCAGCCCCATCGTCACCTGATTAATACTGCGCCTGTTGGACTGTTTATTCCAGATAGACCAGATTAAATTCTCCACAAGATTGTGAATCGGAAGAATCCCGGCAACCTTAAAATGCAGATATCCCGCTTCCTCGTTTTCTCCTGTCAGACAGTCAATCACAAAATCACGCAGAAGATTCTTCTCCTCGCCGATCATTTTCAGAACATAGTCAAAAAACTCTGGCAAAATAATAAAATTCACTGCAATATCGTTCTCCGACGCGGGATAAATTTCCTGCTCTGCTTTCTGGTTCAGAAAGAGCATCTCCCCTTCCTGAAGCCAGACATCCTCCCCGTCAATCACATGATGCGTGCTGCCGCAGCACATGTAGATTACCTCAATATAATTATGGGTGTGCTTCGGAAAATGAACAAATCGGGTGTGCGGCCGCACCTGTATCAGTTTTCCCGCATCCAGAAGCTTTTTCGCATCGACAATATTCACATCTGCAGTCTCTGCGTCCTGTGACATATAGAGCTCCTTCGCAATCTCCGTGTCACCGTTTAGAATGCGTGTTTCTTCCTCTGTAATTTTTCTGAGTTCAGTGTATAGCTCCTCTGTAACCACGCTCTGCTCCTATTTATCCATTCAAAATTTTCTCCCACTGCTCCTGCTGAAAGCCCGGACAGACGCCGCTTTCTGCTGCCAGAAGTGGGCGTTTCACCAGCATGCCGTCCGAGGCCAGCAGCTGGTACTGCTCCTCCTCACTCATATCAGGCAACTTGTCCTTCAGCTTCAGCTCCTTATATAAATTTCCACTTGTGTTAAAAAAGCGCTTTAGCGGCAGTCCGCTCTTTTCATGCCACTGTTTCAACTCCTCTGCTGTTGGATTTTCCTCCTTGATAGGGCGTATTGTCACTTCATGCCCCGTCTCCTCCACCCATTTTAATGCTTTTTTGCAAGTGGTACATTTCTCATAACATAAGATCATCGGTTCCATGCTCTCATCCTCCTAAATATTGCTGTACACGATTCGGTTCTCCTTTTTGCAGCTGCTGGACTCTGCTATTCCACACTGCTTTGCAGGCAAAGCCTCTCAACTCATAGTATACCAGTTTCTTATATAATTGTCATTGACAAATTCAATCGTTACAATTCACACCCACGCCAGTTTTTATCAGTTTATACGTTATTGAGGTGTGAATTATAACAAATTTTGCACACAAATTGATAAAAGGGCATCAATTTGGCGCATAACTCCCACCACTTTGGCGTGGGTGTGAAAAGTAACATTCAATCAGCCAACGTCGGTCGTTGACAAAATATAACAGAATGCTATAATGAAAATAACTTATCAATTTAGATTACTTTCTGCTCTCTATTTGTCACATGCAAAAGACGATCCTGGAAGCTGTGCAAAACATACAGATTCAGATTCAGATGCATAGGCTATTCCCGCGCAGCTTTCAAGCAGAAGAACGGAGGAATTTATGAAGAAAAAATTACTGATAACAGCGCTGGCTGTCATGCTCTTTGGAAGCAGCTTTCCTGTATATGCTGCCCCAGAGTACATGGCTGACGGCGGCATATTTGATGCGGAATGGTATCTGGAACAGAATCCCGATATCGCCGCTGCCTTTCCAGCCGGAGTATCCGCGGAAATTCTCTACCAGCACTATGTCACATGTGGAGCCAGCGAAGGCAGGACGCCTTATGATGAAAGGACCTTTGATCCTGCAAATGTACTGCCTTATCAAAGCACGGCGGAAAATGTTCCCGACACAATCGTACCATCCAGTCTCACACCTGTAGTCTCCTACAATAAAGATGCCCAAAACTACGATTGGAACTGGTCTGACACAGTCAATTCTTATCTGTATGAAAACCAGTCTGGCGGACTTACGCGGGTAGAATATGTCAATGGGCAGATTGTAGTGGAGGATTATGACAACAATTTCTATCTTCGCTCGACCCGCAATATTACTATGGAGCTTCCCATATGGGGTGGTTTTTACGCCGGTGAAAAATATAACTTTGTCATTTTCGGTCAGAAGAATCCCTCTCAGAACAATGATACAGAGGTTATCCGCGTAGTAAAATATTCAAAAGACTGGAAGCGGCTAGGACAGGCAAGCCTTCGCGGCGCCAATACCACGGTCCCGTTTGACGCCGGATCGCTTCGCTGTGCTGAATATGGCGATTATCTGTATATTCGTACCTGTCATGAGATGTACGCATCTGCACGTGATGGACGGAACCATCAGGCCAATCTGACACTCGCTGTACGCCAAAGTGATATGAAGCTTACTGATTCCTATTACATCGTGATGAACAGCAGCGCCGGTTATGTCAGTCATTCTTTCAACCAGTTTGTCCTCGTTGATCAAGACCGCAATCTTGTCACACTGGATCACGGCGATGCCTATCCGCGCAGTATCACACTGATGCGTTATACAAATGCAAAAGCCGGCGGCGATAAATTCAGCGGTAGTGTTGCGAGCCGGGATTTGGTAACTTTCCCTGGCACAATAGGCGATAATTACACAGGTGCATCTGTGGGCGGCTTTGCTGAGACTGCTAACGGCTATGTCGCTGCATTTAACTATGACGGTGTGGGCGGCCGCGGCACGCGCGAAATCTATATCAGCTATACCAGCAAAAACGGATTGAACTCGACAGTGACTAAAATTACAGAGTCTGCCGGAATGCAGACCCCCGTTCTTGTTCCGACAGGGCTTGACGGCGGATATCTGATGTGGACCGACACAGCCGGCACTTTCTATTATACCAGATACACGGATGGCGGCTCAATCGGTACCGTCAACACAGCTGACGCAGCATTGTCCGACTGCCAGCCGATTCTCCATAACGGGGAGGTTCTATGGTATGTCACCGCTGACTCCGCGCCTATGTTTTTCAAGCTCGATGCTTCTTCTATGATTACTAAGACAATGGCAAATGGAGCGTAATCACAACGCTCTAAGGTATCGCATCAGAGCGTATTAGAAGACTGCTTTGTTATCTTTGCAATACAAATAAAAACCCACTGGCTGATTCACAGCCAGTGGGTTTTTATTTCTATGTTTTGTTTAATCGCCAAAACTGATGCCAAGCATTTTCGCTTCCTTGATAATCGTGGAATCCGGATCGACCATCTTGAGTTTGCCAGCCACATCTGCAAGAGGCACCTTTACGACCTCCCTGTTCTGATAACCAACCATGTAGCCGTACTCGCCCTTGAGAATCAGCTTGGACGCCTCTGCGCCAAGTCTGCTTGCAAACACTCTGTCATAAGAGTTGGGACTTCCGCCTCTCTGGGTATGCCCGGGAACTGTGACACGCACCTCCATGCCGCTCTTTTCCTTGATTTTATCAGCGATCTCATAGGAAACGCTGGGGTATTTGTAGTCTGCCATGTACTTCTTGTATTCTTTCTTCGAAAGTGCAGCCACCTCTTTTGATATCGCTCCTTCCGCTACTGCAAGAATCGTAAATTTGCTGCCCCGCTCAGAACGCTTCTGGATCGCCTTGATAATCTTGTTGATATCATACGGTATCTCTGGTATCAGGATAATGTCTGCTCCACCTGCCATACCTGCATTGAGCGTCAGATATCCTACTTTGTGTCCCATTACCTCCACGATAAATACACGTCCGTGCGATGCAGCAGTCGTGTGGATCTGGTCGATGCACTGTGTCGCGATATCGACAGCGCTCTGGAAGCCAAATGTCATATCCGTTCCCCACAGGTCATTGTCAATCGTCTTTGGCAGTGTCACGACGTTCAAACCTTCCTCACGCAGCAGGTTTGCCGTCTTGTGTGTACCATTACCGCCGAGGATTACCAGACAATCGAGGCTGAGTTTGTAATAGTTGTGCTTCATCGCCTCCACCTTGTCCAATCCATTTTCATCCGGGTCACGCATATTCTTGAACGGCATACGGGAACTTCCGAGCATCGTGCCGCCCTTTGTCAGGATTCCTGAGAAATCTGATGGTGAGAGCATTTTGTACTTACCATAGATCAATCCCTTATAGCCGTCAAGAAAGCCGAACAGCTCCACTTCCTTGCCCGCATTGAACAATCCCTTTGCCACGCCGCGCATTGCCGCGTTGAGCGCCTGGCAGTCACCACCACTTGTTAACATTCCGATTCTAATCATGGGAACCTCCTTCTTCGCATTCAGTATCTGCGCTTTATTATTTCCATATTATGATGTTTATATGCTTTTTGCCATGCCAAGGCATTCTCCCTCTGCAGTCGTTTACAGCATGTCCATTGTAAACCTGCTTGCAAACACACACGAAAAATCCCTTCTGCATGGCTGCCTTATATAACATTATAAACCTTTTTTCTGAATCGAACAACTTTATCTGGAAATTTTTTGAATAATTGTATTTGTTTTTCCATTGCCCTATTCCGCAGACACCACCCGCACCGCATACACCCTGTTCAGATACCGGGATAATTTTGTCAGCTCATTCTCCAGCGGGTCCATACAGATATAATCCCCATCCTCTATCCCCACAATCAATACATAGTGATAGCTTCCCAGTCCACACATCCGCACGCGCACAATCGGATAATGACCAGACGCAAGACACTGCGCTATCGCTGCTTCCGATACCTCGGAAAAAACATCTGCAGAATATCCCTCTATCTGCCCGATTGCCGCCCACTGGATGTTTCCCTCTCTGTCATACACCTGATTATCCGAAAAGATTTGATTCAGCGCGCCTGGCGTAATCCCGGTTCCTGTCTCCATGCTGACTGCGGATGCGATGCAAGTCACCAGACAGCCGGAAGACTTCATGGTAAACCGTGACTCGCCAAGCAGATCGGATGCCCATGTTTCATCATCCTGACGATATGAAATCACTTCCCTTGAAAGAGGCTCCTCCTGAGTTGGTTTCACGGTCACACTGCCTCGAAAACGCAGACATAAAAATCCTGCGGCTGCGATCACGATTCCCAATAAGAAAATTAATAGAATTGTTTTCACTCGAATTGATGAAATCATCCTGCCCATATCTTATCTCCCATTTCTTTACGGCTTACCAAACTGTCAGGGCACTTGCAAAAGCACCTAACCCGCAAAAGCAAAAAGGAATATCACTATACGGATATTCCTAATCTTGTGCATCAAAAGTGGGTGGAGGTGGATTCGAACCACCGAAGCATGATGCAGCAGATTTACAGTCTGTCCCCTTTGGCCACTCGGGAATCCACCCATATGTCAGGGCAACGCCCTGACAAGTACTATTTAATCACAAAAATGTCGAAAAAGCAAGCAGTTTTTGCGATTTCTTTTATGATTCCCGTTGCTGTTCAGACATCCACTACTTTCGCAGACACGTGAACAGCTACTCTTTCTCCGCTTCCTCCACAATCTGAATATGCACATCGCGCAGCTGTCTCTCGTCCACGGACGCCGGAGCCCCCATCATCACATCCTGCGCTGTCTTGTTCATCGGGAATGGAATAATCTCGCGGATACTCTCCTCACCTGCAATCAACATCACCATGCGGTCAACGCCGGGAGCAATGCCTGCGTGTGGCGGTGCTCCATAGCAGAATGCATTGTACATCGCCGGAAACTTCGCCTTCACGTCCTCCTCGCCAAGTCCCACTATCTGAAATGCTTTTACCATAATCTCCGGATCATGGTTACGGACAGCGCCTGATGACAACTCCACGCCATTGCACACCAGATCATACTGGTAAGCGAGAATATCAAGCGGCTCCTTCGTTTCCAGCGCCTCCACGCCTCCCTGCGGCATTGAGAATGGATTGTGGCAGAACTCCAGTTCCCCAGATTCCTCTCCGATCTCATACATCGGGAAGTCGACAATCCAGCAGAATTCATAGCAGTCCTTCTTCATATAACCGTCAAACGTATTGGCAAGCGTTTTTCTGATTACTCCTGCTGTCTTCTGCGCCGTTCTCAGATCGCCTGCCGAAAGCGCGGCAAAGCTGCCATTTTTTAATCCAAGCGCCTCGATCACTGCCGCTTTCTTCTCCTGCACAAACTTAGAGATACCGCCGACAAGCTCCCCGTTTTCGTCAAGGCGGAACCAGTATGTCTTCTGCGCACTCACAACTTCGATATCAGCACACATCTTGTCAATCTGTTTTCTTGTCCCTGTAAAGTTGTCTGCAACAACCGCCTTTATGGTCTTTCCTGCAAAAGGCTCAAAACCACAGTCAGCAAGCACACTTGTCGCATCCTGCACCAACAGATCGATGCGCAGATCCGGCTTGTCCGTACCATATTTTTCCATCGCTTCCAGATAGGGTATTCTCTTAAATGGAGGTTTGGAAGCCTCATGATAAATTCCGTATTTCGCAAAAATCGGAGGCAGCACATCCTCTAGTATCTCAAACACATCATCCTGGTTCGCAAATGCCATCTCCATATCGAGCTGATAAAACTCTCCCGGCGAGCGGTCCGCCCTCGCATCCTCATCGCGGAAGCAAGGCGCAATCTGAAAATAGCGGTCAAAACCCGAGGCCATTAGCAGCTGCTTGAACTGCTGCGGCGCCTGGGGCAGCGCATAGAATTTTCCTGGGTGGTTTCTCGCCGGCACAAGATAATCGCGCGCCCCCTCTGGGGAGGAACACGTCAAAATCGGCGTAGTAATCTCCATAAAATCATGACCGATCATCGCCGCGCGAAGATCTGCGACAATCTTGCTCCTGAGCACAATCTTTGCTTTCACATTCGGATTGCGCAAATCCAGATAGCGGTATTTCAGCCTGGTATTCTCATCCGCCTCCCTGGAGTGGTCGATCTGGAATGGCAGCTCATTGTACTGGCACTTTCCTAAGACTGTGACCTTCGACGGAACGATCTCGATATCACCAGTCTCCATCTTGGGATTTTTGGCACTGCGCTCACGCACTGTTCCAACGATCTCCAATGTCGACTCATTGTTGATGCCGCTAAGCTGTTCCATAATCTCCTCAGTCTCGACCACAATCTGTGTCTTTCCATAAAAATCCCTCAGAATCAGGAATCCTAAATTTTTGCTGACCTTGCGCAGATTGTCATACCAACCGACAAGTTTTACTTCCTCTCCAACATTCTCCAGCCGCAGCTGGCTGCAATTATGTGTACGTCCCTGCATTTTTCCACTGTCCTTTTCTCTTAATTTATTGGCATGAACTATGCCTGTTTGCTGTTTTTAATACTAGCATTATTAAAAAACAGTGTCAAGGAGAATGTAACATAATTCCCTATTCCCCCGTCTCGACTACCGTCTTAAATACCGCTCTCTCCTCCAACACTTCCTGAAAGCTTCTGTCCTGATGATTCCCCGGAACGCCGTAACCCTTGATCTCGTCCATATATTCGTCATAGTCACAGATGTAAATGTACACTCTGGAGATATCATGTCCTGCGATAGCAAGCTCATACGCGTTGGAGCTGCCATTCTCTATCTTATTGCCGTCCGCGTCGAGTGCGACAGCAAACGTGTCATTGCCCTCGACCGTGTTCAGCGTCATCTCTACCGATGACAGCTCGATGCTCCTGACGCCGATGCCGGCCTCGTTTATCTGGTTGACCTCGATCACGCGGGAAGCACTGTCCTTCTTCGTGATGGTCAGATCATAGGACCAGCTTCCCTCCTGCCACCAGTTTTCGTATTTGTTGGGATAATCATACCACTCCTGCGGCAGTGTCTTCATATACTTCTGCCACTCTTCGTCACTCATGCGCTCCAGCTCCTCAGCAGACTTTTGCCCCTCCAGCGGGAGCGGCTCCGCCAAATCTCCAACGATATTGGAAATATCCAGCTTTATGGTAAATGTTTCCGGGATCTCATAATAGTCTATATACTGTGCATAATTCTCATCTGTCAGCCAGAACTCCTCATTGCCTGTCTGCCCGATATCCTCCGGCGTGACTCCGGCGCTATCCAGCATCTGCTGGTACCGGCTGTCATCAACGTTGATCTCTGAATAGTCAATCCGCAGAATTCCGTCATACGTATGCGCATCTGCAAATTTTCCCTCAATATGGCGCAGTGACTGTATAGCGTCAGGGCGGAACGAATAGTACTCGACTGTCTCCACCGACAAGTTCTGTGTCCCGTCCGCAAAAAGCGCCATCTCAGGAAACTCCTGTGCATTTTTGACATTCACACCAATAAAAAGTGCCTGGTTTGAGGCGTACACCTCTGTCAGCGTGATCGTGATATCCCCCGACGTCTGCTGGTAGACCGCTGTATCACGCACTCCCTGGCCGTCGGATGCACTTTCGCCCGCACTGCCCTTGTCCACTGATGCAGTTCCATTATCCTGATACAATAGAACAGTATCCTCCTCCGGAAGCTGACCAAAAGAAAACAGATCGGAAAGCTTCGAGAAAATGCCTCCCAAAATCGGTATTTCACTTGCCAGCACTGGATTCATGACACAGAACGTGACCATCAGCGCAAACACCGCCGCAACACTGCCGATTCCCACTAGAACCTTTTGAATCACAGGTTTTTTACTGCCTGTCTGCCCAACTTCTGCATTCCTTATGATTCTATAGGCCTCCTCCATTTTCGCATCAATGACCCCGCTCGGACGCAACTCTGCTCCCAGAACTCTTCTCAATTCCTTTTCCTGCATAATTAATCCTCCATTTATTCATTTCCTGCAAGTCTCTAAAACATACCTGCCAAATGAACTTATTCATTTTATCGCCCTTCCAGTGCCACACGCAGCTGTTCTTTCCCACGGTGCAGTCTGCTCTTTATCGTATTCTCATTCATGCCAAGAATCTCCGCAATCTCCCTGATCGTGAACTGCTCCCCATAATACAGCTGAAAAATGACTCTGCTGTCGTCCGGCAGGATGGACAGCATTTCGCGAAACTCCACATCTGCCTTTCCCACATCACGCTGCGCCTCCTCGCTGTAATCCTCCAGGTATGCCTTGTGCTGATTCATTCGGTACCGCTTCGTGCACCGGTTAATCAAAATCCTTACCAGCCACGTTTTAAAATACTCCTCTTTTTTCAGATTTCCGATATGCTCATAGGCATCCAGAATGGTATCCTGTATCGCATCTGCGACATCTTCCTCGTTTCTCAGATAGCCAAGCGCAACGCGCTGGAGTGTCATCTTACATTCCTCAATTAAGGCGATAAATGCCTCCGCATCGCCGCGCCTTGCGCGTCTCACCAATGTATTAACTGTATTCATTTTCCTCCTCCGCTCCATTCTATTATTCTGTCAAAGCGCTTCAACTTACATAGATTAGATACCAATTTGCGGGATTCGGTTGCATTCATTTTTTAATTCTGCTCTCCAATCACTATCCACACAAAAAACAGCCTCACAGGACACAATGTCCAATAGACATTGTGTCCTGTAAAGCTGCTCTCCTTTATAGATACGGGAATTTACGCCCTCTCCCAGCTAAACCTCAAACATCAAATCGCCATATGTAGGAATCGGCCAGATAGTACTGTCCACAATCATTTCCAACTTATCTATCGGTGTGCGCAGCGCGCCCATAGCCGCCTTGACGGTATCCTTGTAATAAAATGCCAGCTTCTTTGCATCGGAAATCTTAGAAGCGCCTGCCTCCACTGCTTTCAGCGTGTTGAGCGCTTTCTTTGCCTCTGCCAGAAGTTCATCTACTTCGGTCAGCATTTCCATCTGCGCCTCAGCAGTGGCGCCTGCCTCCTTGACTGCAATCACAGCGTTTGCAAGGTCGCCAGCATAGGAAGCCACTGCCGGAATAATGTCTTTTCCAGCCATGTCAATCATCGTGAGTGCCTCGATATTGATCGTCTTAGCATATGTCTCATAGATAATTTCCTCACGCGACTCGAGCTCAACCTTCGTGAAAATGCCAAACTTCTCAAACAAAGCTACGGCCTTGTCTGTCGTGAGCGTGGAAGCTGCCTCAATCATGGACTTAATGTTCGGAAGACCACGCCTTTGCGCCTCTGCAACCCACTCATCGGAGTATCCGTCGCCGTTGAAGATAATTCTCTGGTGCTTCGTCATGTACTCCTTGATGATATCATGTACTTCCAGATCGAAATCCTCCGCCTTCTCAAGTCTGTCAGCCGTCTCGCAGAATGCCTCCGCAACAATTGCATTCAGTGTAGTGTTCGGGCTCGCGATCGAGTCTGCAGAACCAACCATACGAAACTCAAATTTGTTTCCTGTAAACGCAAACGGCGAAGTTCTGTTTCTGTCTGTCGCATCCTTCTCGAAATCAGGAAGTGTAGACACGCCGGTCTCCAGCTTTCCCCCCTGTTTTACTTTTGCGGCATCGCCCGTCTCCACCAGCTGTCTCACCACGTCCTCAAGCTGGTCGCCAAGGAAAACAGAAATAATTGCTGGCGGTGCCTCATTTGCGCCAAGTCTGTGGTCATTTCCCACATCGGACGCTGACTGACGCAGCAAGTCTGCATGTGTATCCACTGCCTTCAGAATGCAGGCAAGCACTAACAGAAACTGAATGTTCTTATTTGGCGTATCACCTGGATCAAGCAGATTTTCACCGTTATCTGTCGTGATGGACCAGTTGTTATGCTTGCCCGAACCGTTGACCCCGGCGTAGGGCTTCTCGTGAAGCAGACATCTCAAATCATGCTTGTATGCAACGCGTTTCATCGCTTCCATTACCAGCTGATTATGGTCTACTGCAATATTTGCAGTCTCATAAATCGGTGCCAGCTCGTGCTGTGCGGGAGCAACCTCATTGTGTTGTGTCTTTGCTGTCACGCCCAGTTTCCAGAGCTCTTCATTCAAATCTTTCATGTATGCGCCGACACGCTCTTTGATGACACCAAAATAATGGTCCTCCATCTCCTGTCCTTTCGGAGCAGGCGCCCCAAAAAGCGTGCGGCCGGCAAACATCAAATCTTTCCTCTGCATATAGAGGTCTTTGTCTACCAGGAAATACTCCTGCTCTGGGCCAACAGAAGCAGTCACCTTTGTAGCCTCTTCGTTCCCAAACAGCTTTACGATGCGGAGTGCCTGCTCGCTCAGCGCTTCCATCGAACGAAGTAGCGGTGTCTTCTTGTCAAGCGCCTCGCCTGTGTAGGAGCAGAACGCTGTCGGAATGCAGAGAATCACGCCGCACCCTGATTCCTTCAAAAATGCTGGTGATGTGATATCCCACGCGGTGTACCCCCTTGCCTCGAATGTAGCGCGAAGTCCGCCTGACGGAAATGAGGAAGCATCCGGCTCACCCTTGATGAGCTCTTTTCCAGAGAACTCCATCAGCATCTTTCCCTCTGCGTCAGGATGTGACACGAAGGAATCATGCTTCTCGGCGGTGATACCTGTAAGAGGCTGGAACCAGTGCGTGTAATGCGTCGCGCCAATCTCCACGGCCCAGTCTTTCATCTCCTTGGCCACAACATCTGCCGTGGTCATG
>CAMWXA010000097.1 GCA_947178035.1 uncultured Lachnospiraceae bacterium
GCCGCCTTTCTCAAACTTACTATAGGACTTCCGCTCTGCACTGGATGCAGCGGCCGTCTCCTTCTGTTTTTTCGGTGCCGGACCAGACTGTGCTGAAGCTTTTTCAGCGCCTGCAGCCTGTCTGGATGGCACCGACACAGTTTCTTCCGACGCAGCAATGACCTCGTTTCCTCTCGCATTCCCTTTGAAATGATTACTGATTCCCTCCACAATCTTACGAATGCGAAGCGCATCATCCTCCCTATACCTGCTTTCCTTCGCTTCTTTATACGCAGTCTGAAACCTTACCTGAAAACCGCACCGCTCATTCAAAACCTTATCTAAAATGCCGACAAGCTCATCCTCCTTGGACTTTGCAATCACGCTGTCCTCGAGAACAAGCTCCATCGTATTTTCCTCCGGGAAATTCATATCCGCCTGCCGAAATATTGTGTAAAGCATATGATCGCACTCTTTGATTTCGACAAGAATGCTCTCCCGGTACAACTCCATCAGTTTCTGGGGATTATACTGTTCTGAAAGCGCAAACTTCTCATAGATTTTGATGATCATATACTCCCGCGGAAAAAACTGCTTTTTGATTTCTTTCTCTACAGAATACACATCTTCCTTCTCGATCAGTCTCTCACTTCGGATATAAATGCGCAGCAAGTCCTTTCGTTTGGTGGCAGTAATTCGCTCCACTACCGCCTGCTCAAAAAGATCCTTCTGCACGCCATCCAGCTTGAGATTCGGAAACGCCTCGAAAAATTTCTTTTCCATCACACACCCTGCTTCCAACAGTCTAATTCACACTTTAGTGTATTTAACAATTCACACTCTGGCACTTTCTTGATAATCTCACCCTTCTTGATGAGAAGTCCTTCGCCTATGCCGCCCGCAATTCCAATGTCAGCCTCTTTTGCCTCTCCAGGTCCATTTACAGCACACCCCATCACCGCCACTTTGATATCGAGATCATATCCCTGCACCATCGTCTCGACCTGATTGGCCAGTTCGATCAGGTCAATATTCGTCCTGCCGCAGGTTGGACAGGAAACGACCTCGATCCCACCTTTTCGAAGGCCAAGTGTGCGCAAAATCAGCTTTGCAGACTTGATTTCCTCAACCGGATCACCTGTGAGAGATACCCGGATGGTATCGCCAATTCCTTCGTTCAATATGATTCCAAGGCCAATTGCAGACTTGATGTTACCGCTTGTCACAGTGCCAGCTTCTGTGATGCCTACATGCAGCGGATACGGAGTCTTATCCGCAAGCAGCTCATGCGCTTTTACGCACATCATCACATCGGAAGACTTGATACTGATCACCAGATTCCCATAATCCAAATCCTCAATGATACGCACCTTGTCAAGTGCGCTCTCCACTATTCCTTCTGCAGTGACGCCATTGTATTTCTCCACCAGCTCCCTTTCCAGAGAACCACTATTCACACCAACTCGAATCGGTATATTCCGCTCCTTCGCGGCCTTCACGACCTTTGCAACATTCTCTTTACTTCCAATATTGCCAGGATTGATGCGAATCTTATCTGCACCGTTTTCCATAGCGGCAATCGCCATCTTATAGTCAAAGTGGATATCTGCCACCAACGGAATCGATATCTCTTTTTTGAGCAATGCAATTGCACGCGCCGATTCCATATCCGGCACGGTACACCGGACAATGTCACAGCCGGCAGCGGTCAGGCGCTTAATCTGTGCCACCGTTGCTGTCACATCCGCTGTCTTTGTATTTGTCATGGACTGAATTAAGATCGGATTTCCCCCGCCAATTACTCTGTCACCGATTTGAATCACTTTTGTATTATCCCTGTACATGCGTTTCCTCCATTCAGAACGTTATCAATGAATAAAAATCCTTGTAATATCATTATACAATACAAATACCATCAATATCATCAGCGCGACAAAACCGATGAAATGCACCAGACCTTCCTTGTCAGGAGATACCGGCTTCCCGCGGATCACCTCTATAAACATAAACAAAAGCCTTCCGCCATCCAGCGCCGGTAGCGGCAGCAGGTTCATAATGCCAAGATTCACACTGAGCAGTACTGCAAAGTTAATCATCGTCAACACGACAGTCGGCAGACCATATGGCTTCGTCTGCTCGATTGTCTCATCAATCGTTGCGGCAATCCCCACCGGACCTGACAAGTCATTGGCAGAAAGTTTTCCCTGCACAAGCATCAGGAGACTCTTTATGGTTATCTTAAACCAGTAACGCACTCTGCAGGCACTGTACTTAATCAAGTCAAGCCCCTTACACTTCATGGTCTCCCCACCAAGCACAAATCCAATATAATATCGATTATCCTGCTCACTGTACTTTGGTGTGACAACCGTAGTATATTTTTCTCCATCCCGCTGATATTCAATCTGAATCGGGTCTCCCCCGCTCACTGCAGATATAAACGTAACTTCCTCCTGCAGATAAACGCGTTCTCTGCCCATTTTCGTGATAATATCACCTTCCTGTAACCCCGCCTCCGCCGCTGGATATCCCTCCGTCAGCGAAGCAATCTCAGGAACCACTTCCCCAGAAAATCCAACTACGATCAGCGACAGCAGAAAAGCAAGAATAATATTAAAAAAAGGTCCTGCAAATACAGTTGCAATTCTTGACCAGACATTTGCATCGTTAAAGGCGCCTTCCGGTTTTTGATCCTCTTTGCCTTCATTCTCCTGGTTCCCGGAAGACGTAGAATAGATACCGTCCTCCCCTTCAAACATACAGGCTCCTCCAATCGGCAGAAGTTTTAGCACATATTTGGTCTCACCCTTAGTAAATTTGACAATATCTGGTCCCATACCAATCGAAAACTGTAGTACCTTGATACCATTCAGCTTCGCAATCAGAAAATGTCCCAGCTCATGTGCAATCACAACCACTCCAAAAATCAGCACAAACACTATAATTGTGACTATCATCCCTTAAATTTTCCTCCCTTAAATTCCTTTATATGCCCGCAAAATCAGAGAACGCTCCAATCCCTTCCAAGTCCTGCATCAGAGTTTGGAATTTATCCGCTCATAGGTCTCCTGCTCTGTCCTCAAAATCTCATCCACACTAGGATTCTCTATTTTCTTATGCGCATCCATACACATCGCAATCAACTCAGGAATTTGCAGAAAACGAATCTTTCTGTCGAGAAACAGACTCACAGCTTTCTCATTTGCTGCATTAAACACAGTTGGAACACTCCCTCCCTCTGCAGCTGCCCGCATTGCAAGCTTTAATCCAGCGAAAGTCTCCATATCCGGTTTTTCAAATGTAATATTTCCAAGCTCGTAAAAGTCGACACGTTTTCCCGCCATCGGACGTCTGTCTGGATAAAACAAAGCATACTGTATCGGCAGCTTCATATCAGGAACGCCAAGCTGTGCCATAATCCCGCCATCCACATACTCAACCATAGAGTGAATAATGCTCTGCGGATGCACTACCACCTGAATGTGATCTAAATCCACATTGAAAAGCCACCTGGCCTCCATAACCTCAAGCCCTTTGTTTACCAATGTTGCAGAGTCAATCGTAATCTTATGCCCCATCGACCAATTGGGGTGTTTTAGCGCATCCTCAAGCTGTACATGTTCCAACTCCTGTCTGGTTCGTCCCCGGAATGGTCCCCCTGACGCTGTAATCAGTAGTTTGCTGACGCTATCCTTATTTTCTCCCTGCATGGACTGAAAAATAGCACTGTGTTCACTGTCAACTGGCAGAATCGATACCCCCATTTTAGCAGCAAGCGGCATAATAATGTGTCCCGCTGTCACAAGCGTCTCCTTATTGGCAAGAGCAATATCCTTGTGTTTGTTGATTGCAGCGATCGTTGGTCTGATGCCAATCATACCCACGATGGCTGTCACCAGCATCTCAGACTCCTCCATCTCTGCAATGTTAAGCAACCCCTCCATCCCAGGTATCACCTGCACATCCATATCTGCCAGCTTGGTTCTTAACGCCTTACAGTCCGCCTCACGCTGAAGGGATACGATTCGCGGCCTGAACTCCCTCACCTGTTTTTCCAACAAATCAATATTGCCCCCCGCTGCCAGACCTACCACCTGCAAGTCCGGGTTATCGCGCACAATCTCAAGCGTCTGTGTGCCAATCGAACCGGTAGAGCCCAGTACTGCTATCTTTTTCACAAAGTTCTCCTCCTTATTATATTCACAAAACAATCCAACCATGATATTACCGCATCAGCACTATTATTAAAAAATAAGTGATTGGCGCCGTAAAAATCACACTGTCAAAGCGATCCATAATCCCGCCGTGTCCTGGTATCAGTTTCCCATAGTCCTTGATATCGTGATTTCTCTTAATCGCAGAAGCGGCCAGATCCCCCACCTGCGATATAACAGATCCGACACCGCCGACAACAGCTAATATCAGCACAAACCGCCCACCGCCGAGTGCGCTGTCCATATAAGCGCCAAACAAAGCCCCGAATAGCGCTGCTCCTACAATGCCGCCCACGGAACCTTCGATGGATTTCTTAGGACTTAAAACGGGCGCAAGTTTGTGTCTTCCAAATAGCACTCCTGACAGATATGCAAACGTATCGGATATCCATGAGCTGATAAAAATCATCCACACCAGGTAAATACCATTTTCAAGCTGTCTGGTCAGAAACACAAAAGAGAGCATGACTGGTGCATAGATTAGCGCAAAATAAGTGTCCATCACCTGGTTGGCATGAAACTTCGGATAGCCAAACACATACACGGACATCACTGCTATCAGCGCCATAATGATAATCATCACTGCATAGGACAAATCCTGCGCCAAATACATGACAGGATAATAGCATGTAATGGCCACAATCCCTGTGATCTCAAGACTGTTTATCTTCTCCTCTTTTCTGACACCACACGCCTTGGTCAACTCCAGGAAACCGATGACCGATACGACATACAGCACCGCTGCCAGCACAATACCACCAGGAAGGATAGCTATCAACGCCGCAATCACAATAACAATTGCACTGACTGTCCGCTCCTTACTTATTTTTCCAAGAATATTAGAAGCCATTCCTCACTCCTCCTTTACAAGCCCATACCTCCGGTCTCTGTTCTGATAAGCCTCCACTGCCTTAGCCAGTTCCCTCTTGTCAAAATCAGGCCATGGCACAGATGTAAAGTATAGTTCAGAATATGCAAGCTGCCACAGCAAGAAGTTTGATATCCGCTGTTCTCCTGATGTCCGGATCAACAAATCGGGATCTGGCAGTCCATCCGTATCGAGCTGCAATCCAATCTTCTCGTCATCGATCTCCTCCGGCTTTAATTCTCCAGCCGCAACCTTGCCTGCAAGCTTCGTAATTGCCCTTCTGAGCTCATCCCGCCCCCCATAATTGATCGCAATCTGGAAATGAAGGCCTGTATTGTTCTTTGTAGCCTGCTCCAATTCCTCAATACTCGTTCTCAAATCCTCTGCCAGCCCCGATTTGTCACCGAGTACGCGAACACACATATTGTTCTTCTGTGCACGTTTGATACTGTTTTTCATATAATTTCGAAGCAGATTCATCAGAGTCGCCACCTCGCTGTCCGGCCTGCTCCAATTCTCTGTCGAGAACGCATACACCGTAAGGTAATTGATTCCCATATTATATGCATCCTCACAGATTTGTTCAACGGTTTTTGCACCCTGTACATGACCTGCTGTGCGGGGCAAACCCTTTGCCTTTGCCCAGCGCCCGTTTCCATCAAGAATAATCGCCACATGATTTGGTACGTTCATAACCTTTTCCTTTCCTGCCGCCACGCTGTCTTCTCTGTATCAGCGTGTGCATAAAAGAGGAGGCATTACATCTCTAATGCACGCCCCCTGCTTTCCTTTATTGTATCATGCACTACAAAAAGCAAAGGATGCCTTCGTAGCAAGATGGAAGCTTACACCGTAAGAACTTCCTTCGATTTCTCTTCAATAGCCTTATCTACCTCTTTGATATACTTGTCTGTAAGTTTCTGCACTGCGTCTTCCAAATCCTTGATCTCATCCTCAGAAACTTCCGTCTTAGCAAGCTTTTTAAAGGCATCATTTGCATCACGTCTAATATTGCGAACTGCAACTTTACAGTCCTCGCCCTTCTTCTTAATATCCTTCACAAGCTCTTTTCTGCGCTCTTCAGTGAGCTCTGGAAATACGAGCCTGATCACCGAGCCGTCATTGCTTGGTGTAATCCCAATATCAGATGCCATAATCGCCTTTTCAATCGCCTTGATCAGACTCTTTTCCCACGGTGCGATCTGAATCATTCTCGCCTCTGGAACCGTGATATTTCCAACCTGCTGAATCGGCGTCGGTGTCCCATAGTAATCCACCCTCAGCTTGTCAAGCACATGGGGATTTGCACGACCTGCACGTATCGTCTGAAATTCTGATAAAAGAAAATCAAGTGCCTTCTGCATTTTGTCATCATATGTTTTTACTCTTGCATCCATTTTCTATGTCCTCCTTGATTTGTTATTTTATTGCGGAAGCGGAATCAAACTGTAATGATTGTACCATTGGATTTTCCCTTTACTGTATTGATAATGCTGTCCTGCTCATTTAATCCAAATATCGTCATCGGCATCTTGTTTTCCATACAGAGCACTGCCGCCGCCAGATCCATCACACCGAGCTGCTGATCTACTACTTCTTTAATGGGAATCGTGTCGTACTTCTTCGCATTTTTGTTGATCTTTGGATCAGAATCGTACACGCCATCCACCGCCCGCGCGGATAAAATCATATCTGCCTCAATCTCAACAGCCCTGAGAACTGTCCCCATATCAGTAGAAAAATACGGATGCCCGATGCCGCCTGCAAAAAAGATTACCTTTCCTGACGCAAGCGCTTCCATGGCCTTATCCTTTGAAAAAAGTTCCGTGAAAGCCGCACACTGAAACGGGGTAAATATCTCTGTCCTCATACCAACAAAACGGAAAATCTCAGACACATAAATACAGTTCATGACTGTGGCAAGCATGCCAATCTGGTCTGCTTTTGTCCGGTCAATGGTCTCACTCGTCCGGCCTCTCCAGAAATTGCCACCGCCTATCACAATCCCCACCTGCACGCCGGTGTCCACAATCGCCTTTACCTGCTTTGCTACCGCTGTCACTGTGGGCTCGTCAAATCCCGTTTTCTTATCGCCTGCCAGCGCTTCACCGCTCAGCTTCAATAATATCCTTTTCATACCATGCCGACTCCCATCCATTATTTATTGTTGTGTTCTGTTTTTCTTCACATCATCAAAGAATGCTGAAGGACTAATATCTGCATAGCACTGCGAACACATACCCTCGATAATCGCACCGTTGTTGATCTGTACAGACTTTGACTTAATATTTCCCATCACAATCGCCGTTGTGTCGAGAATCACAGGTCCATGTACATCGATGTCACCCTGCACTGCTCCCGCAATCACCGCACTTGTGGCAAAAATATTGCCAATCACAACAGAGCTCTGTCCAATTTTTACGCTGCTCTGACTCTTCATCTCACCATTAATCTGTGCCGACTCCGCATAAATCTCTGCAGCTGAAGAATTGCCAGTAATACTTCCTGTCACCGTCAGCTTTCCGAGAATCTCAATATTTCCCGTAATGCTTCCAATCAAGTCCATGTTGCCACTGCTGGTCACATCACCTGTTATATGCATTCCGGATGTGATAACTGCCGTATCTACTGACGCTGCAGCACTTGTGTCAATGTCAGACTCCGCCTCAGCAGCAGAAGTCATATCCTCAGTTGGCGGCTCCTGCAAATTCTGATCGCCTTCATTTAATGGCTGTTCTATCTCTGCGTCTGCCTCACTGATACTATTTTCTTGTTCTTCAGGCATCCCCGCACTGATATTTTCTTGTTCTTCGGACATCCCTGCACTGACATTTTCTTGTTCTTCGGACATCCCTGCACTGATATTCTCTTGTTCTTCAGGTATCTCCTCACTGATACTTTCTTGTTCTTTGGACATCTCTGCACTGATATTCTCTTGTTCTTCAGGTATCTCCTCACTGATATCTAATGCAACGGCTTCTGTCATATCTGTCGCCTGTTCGAAATCTGTCAATACATTTTCTTCAATATTGCTCTCCGAATCCTCTGCTGCATGGTCTATCGTATTCATCATAGCAGAAATATCAACATCCGCCTGCACCGGGTCACTCTGTAACTCCTCTGTACCTGCTGGCACATCCTCAAGAGCAGCAACTCCCATCTCGAGCACAGCTTCAAGATCTGAAAAGTCCGTATCCGCTGAATCTCCAAACAAATCTTCGGAAGCTGCTGTCTCCTCCTCAAGATTCAGTCCAGCCACTGCATCCTCAACTCCCAAATCATTTACAGTCTGTGATAAATCCTGCTTTAAATCCTGAAAAAAACCCATAGTAAATTATCCTCCAATTTTATTTAGTATATTAAAATATAAGTAACATAATTTATAAATAGTCCGACTGCCATGCCCGTGTGCATTCGATTTACTCCTGCAGATGCTGCACTCTCACTGTATCCTCTTTGATTGGCAGCATCACTGTATTGTCTGACTCAAGTATTTTCTCTATAATCACTGGCAGCGCCTCGACTGTTGTGTCTTTCCCCGCCGCATCGTGGAAAAGAACCACTGCATTGTCAAACTTATTAATATTGTCAAGTACATTGCCTGCAATCTGGTCTGCACTCCGTCCACCAGCAGCAGCATCGCCGCTTGACACATTCCAGTCAAAATACACCATATTCTCTTGATTGAGATAATGAATCAACTCCCACATATCGACATGACTGATCGTATTGCTGCTGCCACCGGGAAACCGAACGATATTGCAGTCCTCACCAGTCAACTCATATAAAAAATCGTGCAGCTTTGTCAAATCTGCCTTATACGCATCCAGCGATGCATAGATCTCACTATATTTGTGACTGTAAGAATGCATTGCCAATGTATGACCTTCCTCCACAATCCGCCGATACTGATCTGCATAACCATCCTTTCCGACCACAAAAAACGTTGCCTTTACACCATATTGTCCAAGAATATCAAGAATCTTGTCCGTATTTGCACTTGGCCCATCGTCAAAGGTCAAATACACTCTTCTGATACCAGCACTGCTGTCCTCCCTGCCTTCCAGCTTGTGTGTATCCTCCAACGCGGCTGCCTCCACAATATCGGCCGCCTCCGCCGCATCGACGACATTGCCATCAATATCGAATATGTCTGAAAGTTCAAATATATCTGAAAGCATGTTGTCTTCGATCTTGTTCTCCACACTGATAACATTGTCTTGAAGCAGTATTACCTGCTGTTCCAGCCAGTTTACCTTTCTGCCAATATTTATTACCAATACAAGTATTACAATACAGTTAACAATCGTCATCATCGTCAGCACTGGAAGCACGATCTCAATAAAGCTCCTCTTCTTTTCCGCTTTCATCGACGCTGCAGCTTTATCCTCTATTTCCTCATTTTGATTGAATTCCATACTAACCTTCTATACCACACCTATTGTAGCCGCTGATTTATAATAGATATATCGATTATACCATACAAACACTACTTAAGAAAAGACATTTTATAAAGTTTATTCTAATTTTTCATTATAGTGTGCCCTCTCTCCACCAACATATTTTGCCCTTGTCCTGGCACATACAATGTGCGCGCCGCCGATCATTGGATGCTCTATTCTCACTGGCACTGCCACTGGCCGCAAATGCATTCCGATCAACGTATCTCCAATATCGATCCCTGCATGCGCCTGTATGCGCTCCACCGCTGCAGGACTCTCCATATGCTTCCATGCCGCGGTGGAAAAAGAACCGCCAGCTTTGGGCTGTGGCACTACATTTACTACCTCATACCCAAAACGCTCTGCATCTGCCTCTGTCATAATCAACGCCCTATTGAGATGCTCACAGCACTGTGTGGCCACTGATAGGCCTGCCTTTTTCAATTCCTCATACATTGCCACAAACACTGCCTCACCAAGCTCTGCATTGGAGTAAGAACCAATATGATGCTCCGCAATCTCACTTGTAGAGCAGCCAATCACTACCAGATTCCCTTTTCTGAGTTTCGCCTGTTCCAGAAATTCTACAACGACTCTCCTCGCATCATCTTTTACTTTTTCAAAATTATCCTGCTCATATTCACACATATTTTGCTCCTCTTTTCTATAATAATGTACTCACAATTTTCTTTTCAATACTTTCACACATAAACTTATCACACTCAATAAAATATTTCAATAACTCCTGTCACAATTGACAAATATGTGCGTTACAGTTATGATTACAATAGTGTTCCTAATAAGGACAACTATAAAGGAGGTCTATAACATGCCAAAATTAAACGAAAATTACTTAAATCTAAAAGAAAGTTATCTCTTCTCAGAAATCGCACACCGTGTAAATACCTACACAGCCGCAAATCCTGACAAGAAGTTAATCCGCCTTGGTATCGGCGACGTGACGCTTCCGATTGGCTCTGAGATAATCGCAAAGCTTCATGAGGGCGTTGACGCTCTCGCAAGTGCCGAAACATTCAAAGGCTATGGACCCGAACAGGGATACGATTTTCTCCGCAGCGCCATTGTTGACTACTACAACCGAAACAAGGTATCAATTGCGGCAGACGAAGTATTTGTATCGGACGGCGCCAAAAGTGACACTGGAAATATCACAGACCTATTCGACAAAGATAACGTAATCTTAATTCCAGACCCCGTATATCCAGTATATGTGGATACCAATATCATGAACGGAAGAAACATAACCTATATCGATGCCACGGAAGAAAATCATTTCCTGCCAATGCCTGACCAAAGCGTTCATGCTGATCTCATATACATCTGCTCGCCAAACAATCCAACAGGGGCAACCTATAATAAGGAACAGTTAAAGGAATGGGTGGATTATGCACTTGAAAACGACGCCATTATCCTGTATGATTCTGCCTACGAGTGCTTCATAACCGATGAAACACTCCCCAGAAGCATTTATGCTGTTGAGGGCGCCAAGAAATGTGCCATAGAATTCTGTTCCCTCTCTAAGACGGCCGGCTTCACAGGAACACGCTGCGGATACACCATCGTGCCAAAGGACTTAAAGTTTTTTTCCTCTACTGGCATAGAAATGTCCCTAAATGCTATGTGGAATCGTCGTCAAACCACGAAATTTAATGGTGTATCCTACATTGTACAGAAAGGCGCTGCCGCCGTATTTTCTGTGGAAGGCATGGCACAATGTCAGGAAAACATAAGATATTATCAGCAAAATGCAAAAATTATCGCCGATGCCCTTGCCAGAAAAAACATATGTTATTTCGGTGGCATCAACTCTCCCTATATCTGGTTTAAATGTCCTAACGAAATGGACTCCTGGGATTTCTTTGACCATTTGCTAAGTAACGCACAGGTCGTAGGAACTCCTGGCGCAGGATTTGGAAAAAACGGACAAAAATTTTTCCGTCTCACCTCATTTGGAAACCGAGAAAATACGATAGAGGCGATGGCACGAATTGAAGAATTATTTTAATAAAACCCCTCTGACGTTTTCAAATGTCAGAGGGGTTTTATTTCTCACTTGTCGTTTTCTTGTCAAGAAACACCTGTTCATTATGCAACTACAACATTTGCTGCTCTAAGTTTAGAGCTGTTCTTCGGATCCTGCTCAATATCAAAAGTAACCTTCTGTCCTTCTTCAAGAGTCTTGTATCCATCGGACATGATCGCAGAGAAATGTACAAACACATCCTCTCCAGTGCCTTCGTTTGTAATGAATCCATAACCTTTTTGCGCATTAAACCACTTTACTGTCCCGTTGTTCATATTTAGAACCTCCATTAAAAATATTTATGTACTCTGCATGTGCCTAAAAAAACTGACTTGTCTGCATCAAAAGGAATGATTTGCAGAACAAGTCAGCTCATAGTTCTAATTGAATACTCTCCAATTTTATCACTTTTATAGAATAAAGTCAACAAAATTTTACAAAATCAAATTATAGAGCGTAGTACTGATTACTGTTCACAGGTCAAGAATGCGCTGGACTGCGCATTCCGTGAGAAAACACACAGCTTGAAAAGCAAAAATCTATTTGCGTACGAACGAAGTTCATATTGCAATTTTTGCATGGATTTTTGCCTGTTACTAGAGCGTGTTTTAAAAATGCTTCCTGCCAGATGTGCGTCACAATTTGTGGGAGATTTGTGCCAAATGAAGGGCGCATAGCGGGCTATGTAACCTGAATTTGGTGCAAATATCACGCAAAGTGGGACGTGCAGATGGTAGGAATGATTTTTCAAACACGCTCTAGAACGAAGTGAACAGTAAGTAATAGTGATTACTGTTCATGCCTTATCGGATTTCGATGCATAAAAAAATAGCGAAGGGGGGATTCGAACCCTCGACACCGCGGGTATGAACCGCGTGCTCTAGCCAACTGAGCTACTTCGCCATCTGACATGCTGAGGTTGTTCCCTCAAAACCGAACACAAAAATTATGTTTCACATCTTATATCTGCTTTCTGCTATTCCATCTGTCCACATTCTTTTTTT
>CAMWXA010000098.1 GCA_947178035.1 uncultured Lachnospiraceae bacterium
TGCTTGTTCTTCGTACTCCTCTTCCTCATATTCCTGCTGCTCTTCGTATTCCTCTATGTCGTACTCTGCTTGTTCTTCGTACTCCTCTTCCTCATATTCCTGCTGCTCTTCGTATTCCTCTTCCTCATACTCCTGCTGCTCTTCGTATTCCTCTATATCGTACTCTTCCTGTTCTTCGTATTCCCCTTCCTCATATTTCTGTTGACCTTTGTCCTCCTGTATCTCATCCTCCTGCTCTTCGTTCTCGTCCGCCCCGCACTCTTGCTGCTGCTCCTCGTACTCCTCTGCGTACTCTTGCATTTCCGCAGGGGTATACTCACCAATTACGGTCTCCTCGCTTGAATACGCGACAATATATTCATCCTCGTCATCAGACCTGGCGTTGGTATCCAGATCATCCTGCCTGGTCTGACCTTCCTCATTCTCGTCCTCATAATATTCTTCAGCATAAAAATCTTCTATATAGTTATCAGTATTTTTCCCTGTTTTTCTTTTGTTTTTGCCATGCATGCCTAAAACTTTCTTTTTCTTCATCCTATTTCCGCCGCCAGGCCTCCTCCTTTTCCTGATAAGAGTGTCAACATTTCTTAATAATTACGTAACAATTATAACAGAGCATACCAAATCCCTCAATATCTTTTTCTGCAAAAACCAAATACAAATTCTGGTATAATTATAGGTAAAACACTACAATCCCAGCTATAATACAGGCAATTCCAACCATTTTTCTAATACGAATTCTCTCGCCAAAAGCGAAATAGCCAAGAAACAGCACAAAAATATTCCCCATAGACTCGATGACTGGTCCATTCTTGTAATCCATACCACTATAGGCATACACTGTCAAGAGCATAGAGACAAACAAAAGACTATAACCACCAATCACATACCGGTTCAGGTACTCCTTTACCACCGTACCATACGTATTTTGCGCGCTCTTTTTCAATAATATCTGCGATATTGATGCGACGACGACTGACAAGAGCATGGCACACACAAACCTACTGATCATTTCTTTCTACCCCCATGTCTGTATTGATGATCCATGTCCCTGCCATCACCAGCATAATCCCCACAATATTCTGTATCGTTATTGTATCGTGAAAAAAAATGACTGCCCACACCATGGACCACACAACTGCCATGGAACGGTTTGCATACGCGACGGAGATTTCAAACCTTTTAATCATCTGCTGCCACAACACCGCATACACTCCCAATATCACAAACTCCATTCCAAAAAAGAACAGAAAATGTAATAAATTACCGCTGCTTGCAGATGCTTTCTTAGACATGATACTTGAAATTGTATAAATAATAACAACACCCTGCAGCCGGGCAATATTTCCGATCTTCTTTATCCCATTCATGCAGCAATTCTCATCCTCCTGCCTCGATTACATCCGCGTCAAGAAGCCCCTGTTCCTTGAATACCCAATAGTAATTATAATCCATATAAATAAAATATCCCTGTACAAATCGAAACAAAAAATATCCCTGCTCCTCCATGCTCCCATTTATATGCTTTGCGCTGGACAACACCACAAAAGCGCACTGATGATTGCGGGCACATCTTGCCACCTCCGCCGCATCATACATCGTGCGGTCCCCTTCCATGGCATCATACAGATCATTCTGAAAAGTCCACGCGGGCTCTAACATATTCCTTCCATAAGGTGTGAATACATCTGCTGTATACTGCCGGAAAAACGACAGCAGATCTGCCGGAAGCACTGCGATGGGTTTATAATTGTCAAGCTTCAGCGCATCTGCCACATCGATCACCTGCTGCGGAATATGATACGCATTGACCGATTTAATATGAAATGTATTGGTGTACACCAAATCACCGTTGATCACAATCACCAGAAGCGCCAAAAGAAAAACCAGCACCTTTGACACAAATGCCTTAAAGTGTGTCATAAGCTTCACAGCACTGTAACATACAAGAATCCCTACTGGCAGCGACCACAGTACACGATAATAGACCTCCGCGTCAATCTTCATGCCCACCCACGCGTAAAGGGGACACAGAAAGATCACGCCAAGCGCTGCCACAAGATACAGCAGCACGACGCGCAGTTTCCGATCCTTTTCTGTCACCCACAGAAATAAAAGTGCAATCAGAAAAAGAGGGAGCAGAAAGCTCTTGTTGTTGTACAAACGCACATCCTCTATCACGGCTTCCGTCACGGTCTTCATGCCAGAAATCAAGTCATTCCACATTGCTAATACCCCCTTGTCCTTTTTTCTCCATATGCACTACTCTATTGGTATTCCCACGCAATTATTTGACAATGATAAAACAGACGGCCAGCAGCAGGCAGGGCGCACAGCACAGGAACAGTTCCGCTGCAAACTTCACACTCTTTTTCTTGATCCCAAGCATCACAGATGCAATCCCGGTGATTGTCGGAATCACCATAAAAGAAATACTTGTGGCAAAGACTGCCGCCATACATACACAGACAAAAAGCATCCACATTCCCTGACTCACACTTTCCTGTGCCAGATAGATCAGGCATAAAAACAGCGCTGGAATCACCATCCCCGCCATCAGCCCCTTCCCCTGCCACGTTCTTGTCATGGCAAACGTCTCTGTCGTATACAGCGAGATATTTCCGTACATAAACCACACTGCGATCAAAATCATAAAGACAGGCTTATAATTTTTCCGATTCCACAACAACCGGCTGCAAATCTGCCCATAGATGCAATACATAAACATAAGCCACACCGGACCAAGCACACTGTGTGCCACGATTGCCGGCGCAATGCCGCTCAGCCTTGACATCCACGCCTGGTAAATCGGAGTCGGTGAAAAAGCGTGTCTTGCGTCAAGCGGGTAAATATACCCCGTGTAAGTGTCTCTCAGGTACATTGTATCAAAACGGTCTGTAAGCACCGCTGTCGCAATGTAATAAGAGTCATCACCATCATAGTACTCATACAAAACCGCATACGCCATCTGAAAAAGGACAATCAGAAAAAAAACAATCCACCCAAGCTTGACATGCCCTGGCATTTCCCGGATGCCCTTAAGCTCCTCCGTATAAAACCGCCAGAGCTGCCGCCCCTGCCACAAAGATACCACCAGCACCACAGCTATGATGCATGTATACACCCACACCAGCACTGTAAAGCGCTGCTCCAACAAAATAAACGGAACTGCTGTCAGCTCAAACAGAAAAAAGCTCACAAACCACCCGCAGACATACGTCATTGCGGGTGTTTTTTGCAAGCGATTCATGTGCTTTACAGGTATAAACCCCAGAAAAAATGGTACTGGCAAAACCAAGGCCAACAGTACTCCCCATCTTACTATTTCCACCTAATCTGCTCTCCTACTTCCTTTTTACTAGTCCACTTCCTTCTGTCCGAAATAAAGTGATAACTCTGCCGCGATATGTTCTCCCAGAACAATATTTCCATTGTCCTTCGGGTGCAGTCCGTCTCTCAGATAAAAGTCGGACGACTCCTTGTCAGAACAATCCATAAATCCAATATCGTAAAGCTCAATAATATGATATCCAAACTCATCAGCAAGCTTTCGCTGTACTTCCATATAATCATTTAGCGTCGGCTGCCCTGTGATATCTGAGTAAGTACTTTGTGCTTTCTTGGAATTGTTGTACATCGTCACAAAGAAAATCTCCCGGTCACCATAATACGTCTGAAGTTCCCTCATAAAATACCGCACAGCACCGCAATACCCCGCTGTACTCAATGTATCATTGATATCTCCAAAACGTTTGTTTTCCGGCGTGCTAAGGTAATCATTCACTCCTGCAAACACCACAATGATATCGGAATCCATGTTGGTGACATTGCCGAAGTTTGCAGAAAGCGAAAGTTCGTTCCCTCCATAATCAGCAAACATTCTGCCGCCCACACCATGATTCAGCACCCGGTTAAAATGAAGATAAAAATCTGCATAGTTGACATAACTGATAAGATTGCCTTTGATGTCAACTGCACTCGTAATTCCTTCCGTAATACTATCCCCAATAAATACAATATTCTTTTGACTGAAATCATAGGCATTGTTTGCAAGTATCTGCCTGTCCATCTGATTAATCTTAGTGGTCTTGTCTTTTGAATTTGGCAATGCATACAAAAGCTGCCGTGCCTCCACGAAATTATTTTGCTGCTCCCGTCTAGCTTTCAGTTCTCCCTCAGAAAGCTCAGAAATCCCCTTATCCTCTTCAGATTCCTGCTGTTCCTGCTGTGTTTCGCTCTGCTCCGTTTCACGCTCCTCTGCGCTTTCTGCCGCGCTCTGTGTTTCCTCGGCGGACTCCTCCTGCACAGACTCCTCCACAGTCATCTCTGCAGCCACACTGGATTCTTCAAGTACTGTTCCACAGCATATGCAGCCGGTACAAGTACACCCCTCAACGCATTGTATCTGGTACACTCCTTCCTTCACAATGACATCCTCGTCCGAAGTATCTGTCCGTTCCCCACAGCCGGAAAGAGACAAAGCCACCGCCACTAAAATTGCTGTCACAGATTTTTTTTTCATAATTTTTCCTCTCTTACACCTTTTCCTAAGTTTTAAGGCGTGCTTTTGTCTAAAAGTTTTAAACATTGGGCTTCATAATATCTGTTGTCAGACATATAAAACGCCGCCAGTTCTTCACTCCGCTCATCCAAAAGTTCATAACGCGCAGAAAGATTTCCCGGGTGGAACATCAATTCTAACATCTGTTCCTTTCTGTCCGCATAAGCTTTGTATGCTGGAAGCAGCGCCTCTACTAATTCCTTTCTCATCTCGCAAGTATAGAAAATACCAAAAAATACGGGCGCCTCTATTGCCCTGCTCTGCAAAATTCTTCTATTCTTATCTGCATATAATTTAAGAATACACCACTTCACCCAGTTTATCTTCGGCACCCCTCTGCGCATCTGTGTGTTGTGCATCAGCGGTGCTATCGGGTCCACTGGTACTCGTATCTGGCCAATCTGAACATGTTCAAATTCCCGCTCTGACAGCACTTCCATCAGACTGTCAAACACAATCGGAATCATATGGTAATGCTGATGGGAGTCAATCGCTGTTATCCGGTAGTCGTTCTCGCCCGTCACCGCGCGAAGCTGCGCTGCTATCTCCAGTTTAATCTGTCGGACAAGCTCTCGTCTTCCGGCTCCTCTTCTGGTGTAATTCCACCGAAAAAAATCAAGAAAGGATTTGTCAAAATAACCCGTACTGTCTATCAGTTCTGGCACATTCCCAGCTCCTGCAAGCGGCTTTCCCTCCACAAAGTTCAAATGAAGGACACGCCGGATGCCTGTTCCATCCGGGTCAGTCCGGTTCAAAATATCTAGTGCTTCTCTCAGGACAGATGTGTTTGGCAGCACACTGATACTGTTCAGTGCCCCCTTCTGATAGCAGCTCAGGATCCTCTCTGACTGTTCGATTGTCACACCAAAATCATCTGCATGAAACCAAATTTTATTTTTCATATCTGCCGTGATTCCTTTTCTCCCTCAAGATATATCTCACAAACCTGACATTTGTCGTCACGTATCTTTTCCATAGACGTCCCGGATCCTGCATCAGTCTGTACAGCCATTCCAGACAAAGCACCTGCATTAATTTTGGCGCTCTCTTGATATTTCCTGCCACATAGTCAAACCCGGCGCCTACACCGACTGCTACTGCATTCAGCTTTCCCCGATGCTCATACATCCACAATTCCTGTTTTGGAGCACCGAGTCCCACCCAGATAAAATCAGGACCTGCGTCATTGATTCGTTCTATGATCGCTTTGTCCTCCTCCTCTGTAAGTGAGCGAAATGGCGGCGAATACATCCCTGCAATCACCATCTCTGGATAGTCCCTCTGAAGTGCTGCACGCATATCATCCAGAGTCTTCTGCGTAGATCCGTAAAAAAAGTGTCTGTACCCCTTTTCGCCTGACATGCGAAACAGCTCCACCATCAAATCCGGACCCGTGACCCGCTCCGCGGCCTTAAAACCTACAGATCTACTGTAATGGGACAGCGGCGCTCCATCTGGCAGCGCCATCGCCGCACTGTTCTGTATCGTGCGGTACTCCGTATTCTCGTAAGACATCACTGTCGTGTGCACATTGGACACACAGATGTAATCGCCGCGAAGCACATCCAAATGGGAATCGATATAGGCAAGTGTGTCCCTCATATTGGTCACGTTTATATTTGTCTTTAAGATCTCACAATACTGTAACTCTACCATTTTGCAACATGTCATCCTTTAAAGCAGCATCCTCTGCACTCTTATTTCTATGATCATTCTCTGTACCAGAACGATTATAGCACTTATAGAACCCTGGCGTCAACCCGGCATCACCGCTACCTCGACCCCTTTCTCCCAAGAACTGCAAACACAGTCATAACTAATATCTTGACATCAAGCCCCAGAGACCAGTTGTCTATGTACTCTAAGTCAAGCTTTACAATCTCCTCAAAATCCTGTATATCACTTCTGCCGCTCACCTGCCACAAACCTGTCAGTCCGGGCGTAATGCTCATGCGTCTTCTGTAATAGCCATTGTACTGTTCAAACTCATCCTCCGTCGGCGGCCGGGTGCCAACCAGGCTCATATCCCCCACCAGAATATTGAGAAACTGCGGCGTCTCGTCAATGCTTGTCTCTCTGATAAACTTTCCAACCCTGGTAATGCGCGGATCGTCCCCCATCTTGAACATCAGGCCCTTCACCTCATTTCGGGCTTCGAGCTCCTTCCTGCGCTGCTCTGCATCGATATACATTGAACGGAACTTCCAGATCCTGAATCGCCGCCCATTTTTTCCAATGCGCGTCTGTGAGAAAAATACAGGACCCGGCGAATCCAGTTTGATTGCCAGCGCCACAAAAGGCGTGATCGCAGCAGTAAGCGCCAGCCCCACGAGCGCCCCCACAATATCAATCAGCCGCTTGATCAAAAGGCGCCTGGAATCCATCGTCTTCAGCGCAAAGGAAATCACACTATAACCTGCCATCTGCTGCACATATGTGTTCGGATTTGCATGGCTGAACAGATCCACATTATAGTGACAGGTGAGTCCCATCTCCTCAAATCGCTGCACCATATCGCGAATTTCGATCAGAGGCTCACCCGGGAGACAGATAAACACCTCATCCACCATCATCTGAATCACCGTCTCATACAAGTTCTCTCTCGCTGCCACAACCGGCACGCCCTTCACCACACATCCCTTTCTGTCTGCATCGTAGATAACAGCAGCCGTGATGTCATAGTACCACTCTTTGCCTTTTAAGAGATTTCCCAGCACTTCCTCTGCCAGAATGTCCTTCGTGATGACAAGCATCTTGTCGGCATTCGTACTCTTTCTATAGTATTTCCACATTGCCTTTTTAAATGCCATGTGTATCGCATATGTGATCAAGGTGTTCAGAATCGCAAAAATACCGTACACAGAACGGGAAAACTCATAGGACTGCTGTATCAGATACAGAACCACGACCAGCCCCACAACGATGATCAGCGTGTACCTCGCCGTGTAGTAAAACTCCTGATAATAACCCCTCGTGAAAAAATTCCGGTTTGCATCCAGGAACATATTGTAGAGCAGACATAGTATCACAATGCACGACCCAACCATCATGTGAAACTGTTTGGGGTAATTCTCATAATTTATGATATTGAATCGAATAAATAATGCCAATGCATAGGCGACAACAGCACATAAAATATCGATGATAAGAATACTGTATGTCTCTATCATTTTGTTCTTTCTTCTGACGTTCTCCATTCTGCTCCCCCAAATATAAGGATCTGTCATGAAATAAACTTTCATTTTGACTTGCCTAAATCCACACATGCGTCAAAATTAAAAGTTATTTCATGACAGCTCCTAATGGATGATATTGTCCCGGCGGTTCTATCCCCGTTCTCCCTCTGTGATCATATGCTTTACAAACATTTTGATATCTGCCATAATCTCCTCCTTGCTGCAAATGTATCCTGCTCTTCCGCCGAATTTTGATGCATATGTAGTCCTGAAATCATATTTTTCCGGTGTTCCTTTCAGCTCGTTTTTAAATACCTCGCCTGTCAGCGCCTTATATAGTTCAGCGGCTGTGACTGGTTCTGTGGCAGCATTCAGGAGCGTGATATCCTCATTCAATGCGGTCTGGATGTCCTCCCACAGCCGCCCAAGCGAGTAAAACTGAAATGAACTGCGGCTGTCCGTAAAGCTGAGCGCCGTAAAGCCAAGCTTCTTAAACTTTTTCTTCAACCGCTCCCTCTTGTCCTTATCCAGCTTCCTGCATTTGTAATATCCATTGCCGGCAGCCTCATAGCAGGCGTCAAGCATAATGGCATCATCCGCCTTTTCAAGCACCTTTAGCTCCTGATACTTTTCCTTCTTCAAAACACTTGGTATTATATGAATATAGTCATATATAAAATTATCCTTCATATTATAGCCATATAATCCGGGAAGTCTGATAATCAGGGCATCTGGATAGTTCTTTCTCACCCACGCTTCCAGATAATATCGGTTCAGACCGAAAGGCTGTACCCCATTGTCCATTCCCCCCTTGCCGCCCAACAACACAGAGTCCGTCTCGTCCACTCCTACAGGATTCTGATACACATCAATGGTTGAAATCAGCACCAGCCTCTGCGGGTTGATCGCTTTGATGTTTTTTTCTGCCTCCAGGATCAGATCCAGGTCGCAGTCCGGCGTATTGTTTGCAAGGTTTTTGTCCATGCGCACTCCCGCATAGATCAATACTTCCGGCTCTAATCCATATGCTTTCTCAACGTTCTGCGAATTATACACTCCTTTGATGCGATTTCTCGCCCTTGCGTAGAGATTGCTTCCCACAAACCCCGTATAACCTACTAACGCTACCATATATACATCCTCCTTCTATGCTGAGACTCCACGCCGTCCCGTATCGAACAGCTCTTCATGATTGTTTCTTTTTCATTGATGGCTTTTTATACTGATTGTAAACTATTACACTTATCTTCGCAATGTTATTTTTTCGCCAGAGCGTGTTTAAACTGTAATCTTTTCGTCACAGTTCATACTCCGTCTGATTTCAGCAGAATTTTGTCCTTTGAAGGCGTTACTCACGGTCTTGATCTCTCGAGAGAACCTCCCAGTAAAAATATCTGGGCCTGTGCTTTGTCTCCAGATAATTTCTGCCCACATACTCGCCTATAATGCCAAGGGACAATAGTATTGCCCCTCCAAGCACCCATATCGACATCAGGATCGAGGACCAGCCGCTGACAGTATACCCAAAATAGTGCTCATATATAATGTGTATAATCATAATGACTCCAACAAGCAATGCCAATATTCCCATCATAAAAACCATCCGTATCGGCTTGATGCTAAAAGAGGTAATGCCGTCCGCCGCCAGTGTAACCATCTTTGACAACGGATATTTTGATTTTCCCTGCATGCGCGGAAATACCTCAAAATGCACAACAGAAGATTGGAGTCCGATGTTGGGAATAATCCCCCTCAGAAACAGATTGACCTCATCATATTCTGCCAGCGCTGCCAGCGCTTTTGCGCTCATCAGCCTGTAATCTGCTGAGTTCTCATAAATATCACACCCCATGAGTGTCATCATCTTATAAAAGAGTGTCGCCGAGAGCTTCTTGAAAAGGCCATCTGTATTTCTGGAATTGCGCACACCATACACAATCTCGCTGCCATTTGTGTACTCTTCAATAAAGTTCTCCATGGCATTGATATCCTGCTGCAGATCGGCATCAATCGTGATTGTAAAGTCACAATACGTTCTGGAATACATCATTCCCGCAAGAATCGCATTCTGATGTCCCCGGTTGTGTGCAAACCGCAATCCCTTTATTTCCTCATTCTGTTCAAACAGTCTCCGGATTATTTCCCATGTCCTGTCTTTCGAACCATCATCAACAAACACAATCCTGCTTTCCGCAGATACAATTTCCCTTCTAATCAACTCATGCAGCTTATCCAAAAGCTTTTCAGCTGATGTTTCTATGGCTTCCTCCTCATTGTAGCAAGGTACTACAATATAAAGTATGCCCTTTTGTCTATCGTTGCCCATTTTCGATATTTCCTTCCATTCATTAATCTTTTCATTCCCCTCATTGCTGGTATCACAAAGCGAAATATGCGTTCATTTCCCTCTAGTTCCCAACACGCCCGATTGTTCCATAGAAGGATAGGCGTCCTGCCATACCTTTTTATATTGATTGTATACCATATCATATTTCTTGGCAATGTCATTTTTTCCAATATCTGCTCACATTTTTGCCAATAACTCCGCAATATATGCAAACTGTACTGTATTTGCCATAATATCATCAAGCCCGGACACAACATTGAATATCACAATCCTTTCCATAAATTTAAGACCGGTCACATTCCTTTGATGTGGCCGGTCTGTATCCTTTTCTAATTCACATACCCTATCTTCAATATGTCACTTCTCCCTCTTGTGCAATTAGTGATACATTATTCATTCCCTCAAGTCTGGTAATTTCTCTGATACATTCTGCACTTTCCTTAATCTTGACCTCAATTACCATGTTTAGTCCCTCCGCATTCATGTTTCTTGACTTTATTTTGCTGTGAGCACTGTACTTATTCACCACTTCCATAATTGCTTCTTCACTGTCAATATCAGAAGAATCTACTACAAGAATCATTGGCGCCTTTGTTTCTGGCAATTTATCTAAAGCAAGAATGGCCACCGTAATCAGTACCGATGCCAAAATGGCAATTTCAAACAGTCCGGCACCGCATATGATTCCCACACTGATAGCCCAGAACAAGAATACCAAATCCATAGGTTCTTTGACTGCTGTTCTAAAACGGACAATGGACAATGCACCTACCATACCTAAAGAAATCACCACACTGGACTGAATAGAGAGAATAATGGCTGTCGTAATCAAAGAAAGTGCCACCAAAGATATATTAAAACTTTTATTGTAAAATACTTTCTTTGTCGTCACACGATAAATGCAAAATATATATACAGCCAGAAGACATGTTACGAACAACGCTGTCACAATGCCTCCTCTGCTCATATTATCCGCTGTTGACTGGACAAAAGATTTTTTTAAGATATCATTAAACCCCATATCCTTTGCTTCCTCCTATATTGTATTTTCTACATAAATAATATTTCGAGAATGTTGTTTGCTGCAGATTATCCAATTGTAAGCTAAAATAAATAGGATCTGGCAAGTATTCATCGTATTTTACCTCCATTAGGTGATACCCTAGCGGCATGACCGGCCTGGAAAATATTTTCTTGTCAAAAAATCCGGCAATACTGTTGGATGAACGGATATCCGTATCAAAAGTAACTCTGACATTCCCATTCCTATATACATAAGGCTCCCGCTCGTATTCCACAATTACCTTTGGCCGATAGAGTTCTGCCCTATATTTTAAACAAAATTTCCAAAGCAGCGCCGAATCCACCTGATCGTCCGGCAAACCGGTTCCTTTCAGGAAAGCTATACATTGGGCCTGCGTCAAAATACACGCATCTTTGTGCGTTTTCCCCCGCTCTTTGCGCTTTAACTCCAGATGAACTTCTTCCTGATCTGCATTGTATATTCTCATCCTAAATTTTTCTCTCGGACTTGTCCCGTCTTCATTTTCATAATAACATGTATTTTTATAATCATCAAAGTAAATGCTCCTGATACAATACTTTTTCTTTTCATCTACATGACTGTCCAGGTTCATAAGCGATCGAATCTGGTTTCGCAGGCATTCCATCTGCTGCACTGATACGACGTATTTCAATTCATGCCTGTATTCAAGAGCCATCCGCGATTCTCCTTTCTTCCTTCCATTCACCTGTGATCATGTCTTTTCTGTATACCCCCTGCTCTGTTCCCATATCAGGTATCAATACGCTTTCTATGATTCCGCCTCCGCCATAAGAAAGCATCACTTCCTCGTCCTTCTTTATATTAAAGTTTACCTTCATAAAAGCATCTGAACCGTTATAATTCTTACAGCCAATTAAGATGCTTTCTCCCGGCTCTAGGATTGTTTCTTCCAAATAGTTCATATGGGAAGTCTTTTCACCGTCCATAATGCAGTATCCTCTCGTATTTACTTCTCTATTGGATAAATTGGTTATAATAATATAGTCTTCTTTCCCTTTTGACTTAATCTCACTTAACGCCAGTCCAGGACCTGTCTCTTCCGTATGAAGTACTACATTTAGTGTGCCGTCAATTAACATACCTGCATCTATAAGAATCTCTTCTTCTGTGTATACTTCTCCATTCATTTCCCAGTAAGAGAAACTTTTTCCAGACGGCAGCACTGGTTTTATCCTTGTATCGCCTCCTGTAAGATATCTTCCACGAAATTGCGGTTCTGTCACTGTAATGCCATTTATCTGAGCGCCTTCATTTTCTTTAAGGAACAAATTAACTGTATAAATAT
>CAMWXA010000099.1 GCA_947178035.1 uncultured Lachnospiraceae bacterium
ACCAAGGGAATCGTGAATTTGGAAACTTCAAAAAAAATACACGTTATCGCACAGGATGAGGCGTCATCGACGGTGTATGGAATGCCCAAGGCAATCGCAGCGACAGGACTGGTAAACCAAGTGGTCTCACTTGATAACGTGGCCCAGGAAATTATAATGAATGTGGGGGTCAGGTAGAATGGATACAAGTCAATATCTTGATATTTTCCTTGATGAGTCAAAGGAACATTTGCAGAATCTGAGCGATCAGATTATGGAGTTGGAGCAGAATCCTGAAAATATGGATACGATCAATGAGATTTTCAGGGCTGCCCATTCCTTAAAGGGTATGGCCGGAACAATGGGATATAAGAGAATGCAGACGCTTACACATGATATGGAGAATGTATTCTCGGAGGTTCGCAATGGCACCTTTAAGGTACAGCCAGGTATGATTGATATTTTGTTCAAGAGTCTGGATGCGCTGGAGGAGTATGTAAATAATATTCAGCAGACGACGGAGGAAGGAACAAATGATAATCAGGATTTGATCAATGCATTGAATAGTATCCTGAAAAATAATGGTCAGGTTATCGCGGAAGGCAGTGCACCAGAGGCTGATTCGGGAGCAGCATCTGGATCCACAGAAACATCAGTGTCTGACGGAGGCAATGCCAAGAGAGAGAGATGGCAGGAGATCAAGATTTCAGATACAGAGAAAATGCTCGTTGATAAGGCATACAAGGACGGACTTAAAGTCTATGGGGTGACTGTCTACGTCGAGGAAGCGTGTGTATTAAAGGCTGCGAGGGCATTTTTGGTGTTTAAGGCGCTGGAAAAACTGGGTGAAATCATTGTCTCAGCACCAACAGCACAAGATATTGAAGATGAAAAGTTTGATCTCACGTTCAGTCTTATTTTTATATCAGGAAATGCAGCTGACGAGATTAAAGATGCCGTCAAGAGTGTCTCTGAGATTGAGGATGCATTTTGTGCAGAGTATTCGGCTGCGGCAAAGTCGGCAGAGCCGGAGAAAATCGCGGAAAGCAGACCTGTTGAGGCGGCAAAGCCGGCAGTGGCAGCACCGCCGCCAAAAGCAGCGTCAACATCAGCACCTGTGCCGGCGGCAAAGCCGGCAGTGGCAGCACAGGCTCCTTCATCATCGACAAAGCCTGCAGCAAAACCTGTAGTGAACAGGACCGTCAGGGTTGATATCGAGAAGCTTGACAATCTGATGAATTTAGTCAGTGAGCTTATTATTGCAAAGAATTCTTTGATTTCAGCAACGGCAGCAGCTGAGGAGAATAAAGGAGACAATGGTTCTGTCAATGAGCAGATCGAGTATCTTGAGAGTGTAACCACAAATCTTCATGAGTCAGTTATGAAGGTGCGAATGGTGCCAATTGAGAGCGTTGTGGCAAAATTTCCACGCATGATCCGGGATTTATCAAAGAAGCTTGGCAAGAAAATGGAGCTGTACATGTCTGGCGAAGATACAGAACTTGATCGTACTGTGGTGGATGAGATTGGGGATCCTTTGATGCATATGCTTAGGAACTCTGCGGATCATGGTCTGGAGCCCAATGATGTGCGTGTCGCAAACGGCAAGCCAGAAGTTGGTTCAATCTTTCTCGATGCATATCAGGATGGAAATAACGTTGTGATTGAGGTGCGGGATGACGGCGGTGGAATCAATGTGGAGGCTGTTAGAAGTAAGGCAATTGAGCGTGGCACAGTGACGCCTGAACAAGCTGAGACAATGACCGAGAAAGAGATTATTGATCTATTATTTCTTCCCAGTTTTTCCACGGCAAAGAAAGTATCGGATGTATCAGGACGAGGTGTTGGACTCGATGTTGTGAAGTCAAAGATTGAGTCGCTGAGTGGTGAGGTTGAGGTTAAGAACCGTTTTGGGGAAGGCTCTTCCTGGATTATCAGGCTGCCTTTGACACTTGCGATCATTCAGGCACTTATGGTTGTTATCGGCGATGAAAAATATGCGATTGCACTGGGATCTATCCAGACAATCGAGGATGTTTTACCAGAAGATATCAAGCTTGTACAAGCAAAAGAAGTAATCCATATTCGTGGAACAGTCATTCCTATTATCAGGATGGATAAGGTTCTTGAGATTCCTCCAAGGGGAGATGAGGACAACAAGAATAAGAATCTCACTGTCATTATCGTAAAGAAGGGTGATAAGCAGGCTGGTTTGGTAGTAGACGAGCTTATTGGACAGCAGGAAGTAGTTATCAAGTCTATGGGCAAATATATCAAAGTGCCAAAGATGATCAGTGGTGCTACAATTTTGGGCAATGGTGAAGTGGCGCTGATTCTTGACACAAATGCGTTGATTTAATCCGATTGATAATGAAAGGCAGGGCATAGAATATGAATGAAGTAAAAGTAATGGACGAACAAAAGCGGGATGTGAGCCTTAACCGTCCTGTAAAACACGATACGACACAGTTTATCGTGACACAGCTTGGCGGTGAGCAGTATGGCATAGATATCAAATATATTTCAAATATTATCAGAATGTCAAAGATAACAAGGGTGCCAAAGGTGCCTAACTATATCAAGGGCGTAATCAATGTCAGGGGTGTTGTTATTCCGACAATCAGTCTCAGACTGAAGATGGGGCTTCCGGAGGACGTAGTTACAAAGAAGACACGTATCATTATACTTACTCTGGAGCAGCACGAGTCAATCGGTGTGTTGGTCGATGAGGTAAAAGAGGTTGTGACACTTGATGAAGAACACATTGAGCGAATGGGGTATGAGAAGGACGAGAAAGAAAGATATCTTTCCGGTGTAGGAAAGGCTGACGGAAAGTTAATCTCGCTGCTTGATATCACATCAGTACTGGCAGAGGTAGTTGATGTGTAAGATTGCATTTCTAAATATATGGTGACTTTTTGAATTAGGAAAGGCTTAGGTTTTATCATGGCAGAGAATATGAGTTTCGAGAGAGTTACGACAGAATATTATGATGTATTAAAGGAGCTGGGAAATATTGGGGCGGGTAATGCGACAACGGCACTTGCCCAGATGCTCCAGACGAAGGTGGATATGAAGGTTCCACAGGTCAGACTTCTGGATTTCAAGGATGTCGGTGTGGTTATGGGGGGAGAAGAGCAGCTTGTTGCGGGAATTTACCTGGCTGTTGAGGGAGATATTACAGGCAGTATTATGTTTATCCTGGAGCAGGGGGCCGCTAAGTCGCTCGTGTCAAAACTCATGGGGATGCCGCCTTCGGACGGTGGGTTCAATGAGATTGAGATTTCGGCGATGAAAGAGATTGGTAACATTATTACAGGAGCCTATCTCAACTCATTGGCACAGATGACAAATCTGAAAATGATTCCATCAGTTCCAGACTTAAATATTGATATGCTCAATGCGATATTAAGCGTACCGGCGATAGAATTCGGAATCATAGGGGATCAGATTCTGTTGATTCAAACTGTCTTTACAGACGATGTGGATTTGAATGGGTATTTTATTCTGATGCCGGATCTTGAGTCATACTCAACGATGCTGAGAGGACTTGGGTTATCAATATAACTATACATTCATAAGTTGGCAGCACTAAATAGAGAAGGGGTATAGTGAGCGATGGCGAATATAGTTAAAGTAGGGATGGCAGACTTAAATGTGTGCAAGAGCCCGGATGGCATAACGACGTTAGGACTCGGTTCTTGTGTAGGAATTTGTATCAGGGATCCAGTTGCCAAGGTCGGGGGACTGGCACATGCCATGCTGCCAGACAGCAGACAGATTGATAATAATTCAAACAGGGCAAAGTTTGCAGATACAGGAATTGATGATCTTGTGAAAAAGATACTGGCAATGGGCGGTAGAAAGACAAGGTTAGAGGCAAAGATAGCAGGCGGAGCACAGATGTTTGCTTTTCAGAACAGGTCAGATATGGTGCGAGTTGGAGAACGAAATGTGGAAGCCAGCAAGAAAAAACTGAGAGAGCTGGGGATACCATTGAAGGCTCAGGATACAGGTCTTAATTACGGTCGTACGATTATATTTTATCCTGAGACGGGGGATTTGATTATCCGTTCCGCAGGAAAACCTGAAAAAAAGATTTAAGAAATTAAGGGGATAATAAAATGGGAAATAAGACAGGTCTTATCACACCTTTTTTCATGCTTCTGGCAGGGGCGATAGCGTCTATAATAATGTATGTAAGGGGATTTGACTTGACAACAATGTTGTGGGTGCTGCTGGTCGTGCTGGTGATATTCTATATTCTTGGGGATGTGGCAAGATATCTTTATGCATCGATCAGACCCCGCATTATACCGACTGGTAATCTTGAGCTGATGGTTAAGAAAGCAAAGTTGAATGGTGATCTTACTGGCAGTGTCGTAGCTTTTGCAAATGAGGAGCAGAAAGACATGGAGGGTATGGACGCAGATGGCTTTATGTCGGAGAATGCAGAAGGGTATTCAGAAGAGGAGCTTTATGATTACACTGCTGAGGATTCTGCTGAACAATAAAGGATTCATTTAAAAACTGAGAATTAAGCATAACGGGGGATTGGAATGAATGATGCAGCACGTAAAAGACTTTGGGAGGATTATGCCCGCCTGAAGACTCCAGATCTAAGGGAAAAACTCATATTGGAGTATGCCTCGCTGGTGAAGGTAGTAGCAGGGCGGCTTAGCATGTATCTTGGTTACAATGTAGAATATGAGGATCTGGTAAGTTATGGGGTTTTTGGTTTGATTGATGCGATCGATAAGTTTGATATGGGCAAAGAGGTGAAGTTTGAGACCTATGCAAGTCTGCGTATCCGCGGTGCTATTCTTGACCAGATTCGCAAGATGGACTGGATACCGCGTACAATCAGGCAGCGTCAGAAGCAGATTGATACGGCGATGAAGGATCTGGAACAGCGCAACGGAAGACCAGCTACAGACGCTGAGATCGCAGCATATATGGGGATCAGCGAAGATGAGTTTTTGGATTGGCAGAATCAAGTCAAAGCGGATAATATTATTTCTCTGAATGAGTATGTGGAGCAGGGGAATGATATTTCATCAGAAAAGAGCATCAGCTCGGGTTTTGAGACGCCTGAGAGTGTGGTCGAAAAAAGTGAGCTCAAGGAGATGCTGGAGGAATCATTGGAGTTGTTGACAGATAAGGAGAAAAAAGTGATTCTTTTGTATTATTATGAGGAACTCACACTGAAGGAAATTAGTCGGGTGCTTGAAGTATCGGAGTCAAGAATATCTCAGCTGCATACGAAAGCATTGCAGAAAATGAAAACAAAAATGGGAAGCTATATTGGAATATTAGATTCATAATTGTACCGTTTGCGCGGAGGAATGGCTTATATGAACGGATATTTTCAGATACAAATTAACGAAAAAGGGGTAAGCTTGTTGCTGTCTCCTCCGATTGGTGAGGGGGATAAGATATGCGTTGCGGAACTAAAAGAGTATCTTAACAGAATAGGCGTACCCTATGATGTCATGGCAATCAACTCAGCCCTGTCTTCCATGGGCGAGGAGGAGGTTGTCCTTTTTTTGGCTCCGATGAAAATGCAGCCAGTGGACGAGAAATGCAATGTTTATATCGAGGCTGATAAAATGACAGCCATACTGCGAATGTATCCGCCGAGTGCGGGGGGAGCAGCAGTGGATAAGGCGCAAATTATGGATTTGTTGGAACAATTTAAGGTGCGGGCCGGGATCGATGAGGATGCAATCCTGATGGCACTTGAGGAACGCCCGTATTGTACGGATATTGTCGTTGCCAGGGGAAAGCTCCCGACACCTGGACGGGATGCTTCAATTGTATATTATTTTGAAACGAACAACGCAGCACGTCCGGAGTTAAATGAAGATGGCACAGTAGATTTTTTTAAGCTGAATAATCTGCATCAGTGTACAAAGGGACAAATCCTTGCTGAGATTATTCCAGAGGAAAAGGGTGAAGATGGATTTGATGTATATGGATCCGCTATGCTGGCGAGAGAGGTCCACAAAGCAGTCTTTGATTATGGTAGAAATCTTGAAAAATCAAAGGACGGATTAAAATTGATCAGTCTGGTTGACGGTCATGTGTCATTCGTCAACAATGCAGTTTTTGTGACGGATGTATACAGTGTGGAGAATGTAGGAACCTCCACTGGAAACATCGAGTATCACGGAAATGTGGAAGTGAAAGGAAACGTCTGTGAGAATTTTAGTGTTAAGACAGACGGGAGTGTCTTTGTGTCTGGTGTCGTGGAGGGAGCCGTCATAGAGGCAGGTGGTGATATCATTATTGCAAGGGGAATGCATGGACAGAATAAGGGAAGACTAAAGGCAGGCGGAAATATCATCGCAAAGTTTATCTCAGCAGCCGAGGTGGAGGCAGCCGGTTTTGTGGAGGCCGAACAGATTATAAATGCAAAAGTGACAGAGGAACGAATGTCAATGCTGATGCGGGAAAAGGACTGATTACAGGCGGTAAAATTGTTGCAAAAGAGACAATCAATGCCAAAAATGTAGGCTCTGCAATGGGGGCCGCAACCATCATAGAGACCGGTACAGACATCACATCCAAACAGAGACTTGCGGAGCTGCAAAAAAGTGTCGGAGACAAATCCAAAGCGATACCTCAAATGAAGAAGGCTCTGGAGGAGACGACCAAACGAATAAAAGCGGGAGTCAGACTAACACCAGAACAGCTCAAAAATGCCAGAGCATTACAAATTACATTGACAGAGTCACAGACGAAGATACAGGAAGAATTAAAGGAGATTGAAAAGCTTGACAAACTTTTAAAGAACGAGGGACTGTCACAGATTGTTATACGGGGGACAATGTATCAGGGCGTGGTGGTGAGTATCTCAGGAGCCACGATGACAGTTAAAAAAGAGTACACATATTGTCGCCTGATCAAAAAAGATGGAGACATAGCCTCTGCAATTTTGTAGGGGCTATTGCCTTTTTCATAAAAATATATTAAAATATAGCGAAGTAGGGTTAGATATGTAAACTAGGGGGGATAATTATGGCAATTAGTCCAATATTGCTCAATGGAAGTATACAACAGACTGACAATATACTACACAATCAGATTAAGCAGGTTGAGAAAGGCGCAGTTGATCAGGGGAATATACAAGTTCAGGCGGAGAAGAAGGAGCAGCAGCAGGCAAAGCAGGTGGTTCATGCTGACGAGGCTCTGTTTAAGGAGGAGCGTTTTGATGCCAAGGAAAAAGGGCATAATGGATATTATGGCGATGGGGGAAAGCACAGGAAGAAACCAAAAGGAGACGGCAGAGTTGTCGAAAAAACGGAGGGCGGATTCGACATTAAGATATAGGAAGCACATCATTGTGGATGCGGGATAGTGCTTTGTAGGATTACATAATGAAAAAGGGAGAGGTTTGGTAGCGGATGAATTGGTTAGAGATAGCGCTGTTAGTGTTTGGATTCTGTGCGTTTGCAGGGAGCTTTTTGATCAGGGGAAAAACAAAACAAGAAGAAGATGGGCAGCAGGTAGATGTGGAGCTCATCCGAAGTGTGATAGAGAAAGAGATGGAAGATGCCAGGGACCGTGTTGTGGAGGTTGTAGATGAAACCTTGGAGTATGCGGTGGAGAAGACGGAACGTGCGTCTGAGCGGATTTCCAATGAAAAGATTATGGCAATCAATGAATATTCAGAGACAGTGCTTGCGGATATCAATAAATCTCATCAGGAAGTCATTTTTTTGTATGATATGCTCAACGATAAACATAATAATCTCAAAGAGACCATTAAGCATGTGGACAAGACGGCAAAGGAAGCCGAGGAGGCAGCAAACGCAGCAGCGATCGCCCTGGCAGCCAAAGCAAAAGAGGTCGCTGAGGCAAGGGAGCGTGAAAAGCAGGAGGAAGCCGAGAAGAATAAGCTCATGGTGCGCATGCCGCTGAGCAAGGATGCGCAGGAGAAGGAATCTGCACGCCGCCAGATGGCAAGACTGATTCTTCCGATGCAGCAAGAAATGTCAATGCACCGGCAGGTAGATGCCCGTTCCATGGACATGACTTCGCTGGCATTAAATATGGAGAGGAAAACGCAGGAGAACAAAGCGATAGAGTTAAAACCACTTGTTGTAAAGAGTGTGGAGATTGTATCTGCGGATGTCATTAATTCAAATGATATGCAGCCGATACCTGAGAGCAGAACCAGTGTACTGCCTGTCAGCGCAGCCGATCTGCAGACATTTGGCACACGTCCAGAGGAGATGAAGGTGGTTGATGTGAAACCGACAGATATCAGGCCGATTGAAGTTTACTCTTTTGTGGATCAGGCGCCGCATATTGAGCGTCCTGTCAAGAAGGAAGTTCAGGCCGCCTCACTTGAAAGTACAGCAAATACGATGAAACAGCAGGAGTATGCGATTCAACCATCTGCGGATGACTTGAATGAAAACAACAATGACAGAATCTTACAACTGCACAAGATGGGCTATTCCAATGTAGATATCGCAAAGGAACTTGGTCTTGGAGTTGGAGAGGTGAAGTTGGTCATCAATCTGTTCAAGGGGGCTGTATAGATGAAGTTTAAATATATGATAAGAGGTATGGGCCTTGGTGTTGTGATCACGGCAGCGGTTATGGGAGCATACAGCAGGAATGCGGTAGCGGATGCAAGAGTTGCTGTGTTACAGGAATATGGTTTGGGAGCAGAGAGCCGGCTGGTCGATGAGACGGAGGAAGGTTCTGGCGAAGAGACATTGGAGGGAACTCCTGAGACGGAAATGCCAGAGCAGTCTGAGATGAGAAATGAGGAGATAGAGTCCGAGATCAATTCTGTACTCGATGCGGCCAAGGCATCAGAACAGGGAGAAGCGGAGGAACAGTCAGCTATTGCGCCGGCTGACGGGGAAGTTTCCAACACCGATGATTCCACATCGTCAGTGATTATCGTAGAACCTTCTGATGAAGGGATGGCGGATGATACCGTTGAGATTGTGATTGTGTCAGGGGATGATTCCGGAACTGTCGCGAGAAAGCTTTATAATGCGGGAGTGATTGAGGATGCGTCCGAGTATGATGCCTTCCTGATGCAGCATGGCTATGATAAGAGAATCAACACAGGAACAAAGACGATCAGTTTGTCAGATAGCTGGCAGGAGATTGCCGAGAAAATTTCAACCAAATAAATATTTGAAAAGACCTCTTGCACAGGAGGTCTTTTTATGATATAGTATCAATGTTATGGCTGTATTCAGATATTGCAGCTATTACAGCAACTTAATATATCATTATAGTATTCACGTTTGCAGATTTGCGATCCATGCCGTATTCCGGTTAAGGATGAAAATGGTAGCCCGCAAAGGCGAAGCGGACGGAAGCGCGGTAATCCCGCAGAAAATGGAGGTAAGACATGAGCGTTATTTCAATGAAGCAGTTGTTAGAGGCAGGTGTTCATTTTGGACATCAGACAAGAAGATGGAACCCTAAGATGGCTCCTTATATCTTTACGGAGAGAAATGGTATCTATATCATCGATTTGCAGAAATCAGTAGGGAAAGTGGATGAGGCTTACAAAGCTGTTGCGGATATCGCTGCACAGGGCGGTACGATTCTCTTCGTTGGTACAAAGAAGCAGGCCCAGGATGCTGTGCGCACAGAGGCGGAGCGCTGCGGAATGTTCTATGTAAATGAGAGATGGCTGGGCGGTATGCTCACAAACTTCAAGACAATCAGAAGCAGAATTGCCAGATTAAAGGCGATTGAGACAATGGCAGAGGACGGGACATTCGATGTTCTTCCGAAGAAGGAAGTTATCCAGATCAAGAAGGAATGGGAAAAGCTTGAAAGAAACCTTGGCGGCATCAAGAACATGACAAAGATTCCAGATGCAATTTTTGTAGTAGATCCGAAGAAGGAGAGAATCTGTGTGCAGGAGGCGCATACACTTGGCATTCCTCTGATTGGTATCGCTGATACAAACTGTGATCCGGAAGAGCTTGATTATGTTATTCCTGGTAACGATGATGCGATCAGAGCCGTTAAATTGATTGTTTCTGCTATGGCAGATGCTGTGATTGAGGCAAATCAGGGCGAGATTATGACAGATGTAGTACCAGAAGAGTCTGTAGAGGAAGAAGTAGCAGAGTAAATTGAAAGATGTGAAAAAGATATAAGAAGCAGGAGGAATATAGAAATGGCTATTACAGCAGCAATGGTAAAAGAGTTAAGAGAGATGACTGGCGCTGGAATGATGGACTGTAAGAAGGCGCTGAATGAGACAGACGGAAACATGGATGAGGCTGTTGAATATTTGAGAAAAAAGGGACAGGCGAAAGCTGAAAACAAAGCAAACCGTATTGCAGCAGAAGGTTTATGTAAGGTACTTACAGACGGCGACAAGGTAGCAGCAGTTGTGGAGGTAAACTCCGAGACAGATTTCGTTGCAAAAAATGAGCAGTTCCAGAGTTACGTCACAGCAGTCGCAAAGCAGGCGCTTACGACTTCAGCAGCAGATATGGATGCATTTCTTGCAGAAGCATGGAATGAGGATGCTTCCAAGACAGTTAAGGATGTTCTGGTTGAGAAGATTGCTGTAATCGGAGAGAAGTTAAGCATCAGAAGATTTGAGAAGGTTGCAGCTGAGAATGGCTGTGTTGTGACTTATACACATGGTGGCGGAAAGATTGGTGTTATTGTGGATGCTGAGACAGCTGTGGTAAATGATGCCGTAAAGGAAGCGCTGAACAATATCGCTATGCAGGTTGCGGCACTCTATCCGAAGTATGTATCTTCCGAGGAGGTTTCCGAGGAGTACAAGGCTCATGAGAAAGAGATCATCGCAGAGCAGATCAAGAATGATCCGAAGATGGCTGGAAAGCCGGAGAAAGTAATTGAGGGTGCCGTTGTGGGACGTCTCAACAAAGAGCTCAAAGAGGTATGTCTGCTTGAGCAGGTATATGTGAAGGCAGAGGACGGAAAGCAGACTGTTAAGCAGTATCTCGCAGCTGTTTCCAAGGAGAACGATACAGAGCTTAAGATTAAGAAGTTTGTTCGTTTTGAGACAGGTGAAGGCATCGAGAAGAAGGCTGATGATTTCGCAGCAGAGGTTGCAGCACAGGCCGGAATTTAGAGTAAATAAAAAACCCCATTTATGGGGTTTTTTTATTTTGATAAGATTCTATGGTGAATTACCAAGCAGACCCGGCTATTGTGCCATCCTCCAGGATGACCGGCTGTCCGCATACTGTCACTGATTAGTATGATTCTGCCATCGCATACGCTGTATCATAAACAGTCTTTGCTGCGCAGCATTCAATGCATTTCTTTCATTATGCGGCATAGTCGATATTAGCACCTTTGAATCTGGCAGCATCCAGCTGTTTTTGATTCTTGGTGTATGGATTATCCTCGTTTGAGTACTTGATCATGGTGTTGGTGACGCCGCCGGATATATATGTACGACCGCATTCAGGACAGATTGAGGTATGGATTGCGACAGAAGCATTTAGAACCTCTCCGTTTTTCTGAGCGGCCTTTTTGTATGCATTGGATACATGCTCTCCTTCATGGGCACGAACTTTTGCGCCAGCTGCTTCTGGTGAGATGTGGGACGCTGTCTTGAAAGAGACGTTGTTCTCGTCGGATCCATCCTGATATTTGCGGTTGGCACAGGTCTCGCAGTCTTCGGGGGAAGAACGCCTGCCGGCTTTTTTGACTTTGTCAGGATTTGCCTTAGCTTCCTCGTCTCTTGCGAGAGGATTTATAGCATTAGGATTTGTGTCGTTTTCTGCTGATCTGGCAGAAGGACTGATTGCATTTGTGTATAAGGAATAGTTGGGATATAGTCCCGCAATATTACCGATTGTCATATGACAGACCTCCTTTTATTGTTTATTGCTCTTCTTTCTTGCCCAGTGCGAGCGCTTTCTCTTCATGCTTGATTTCCCAGTGTATCAGGAAAGTGAGAATGCTGCGCAGCAGGATAATAACACCCAGGATGCCAAGTTCACCCCACTCGCGCACGACAACTGTACGCAGAACTTCGCTGCCCATCTTAAATTCCAGGGATAAAGCGATACCTTGCGCTAGTACCAGCCTGATTCGGGAATCGCGTTTGATCCAGTACCAGAAACATTTTACGGCTGTAATGACCAGAACTGCAATACCGAAAAGCTCTAGGAGAATTGTACAGATTTCAACAATATTGGTCAGCAGCGATTCCAGCATTATTATGATTGAGTGCATATTGAACCTCCTGTGTATTATTTTCTATTTAGATTAAAGTATACCACAAGAGCAAAGAAAAATACAGTTATAATTTGACTGGTAATGAATTATTTGATAAACACAAAAATTTTTTACTTGCATTCTGCTCTGGCTATGCTATAATACTATATATGGGGATATAGCTCAGCTGGGAGAGCGATACGTTCGCAACGTATAGGTCACGA
>CAMWXA010000100.1 GCA_947178035.1 uncultured Lachnospiraceae bacterium
GCGTCGTTAAAATTTCTAGACGATGCCACCGCATCGCCGTCGAAATTTTGCCTAGAGCGTGTTTGAAAAATGCTTTCTGCCAGATGTGCGTCACATTTTGTGGGAGATTTGTGCCAAATGAAGGGCGCATAGAAGGCAAAGGCATGAAGGGCAATGCCTTATGTAACCTGAATTTAGCGCAAATATCACGCAAAGTGGTGAATACGACGCATACGCGTCGTTATACAGGTGGTAGGAATGATTTTTCAAACACGCTCTAGCACTGGCACGAACCATGCAGCTCACAACTCTAATTTCTGTCTGGATGGAGCACTAGAAAGAATCTAAAAACTTACCTTACACTCTTGAAACGAGTGGGCACTGGAAAAATGCACTATCATATGATATAAGTGGCAAAGAAATTTGCTCAATTCACCTTTCAGTATTATGCACAACAGATTTGATCAGATGGCATAAAAACAGCAGAAAAGGAACAGGAATGATATCTGTTCCTTTTTAAAATGCGATACAAAGCTATCAAATCCCGTTCAATTTTTAATGTTGACATATGGACTACAAAGTGTTATCTTAATATAAGGACTACAAAGTGTTATCATAAGTGTATCTGCATATGCCGTGAAATTTTGCAGATACCAAAGCATTTTGGACCTGTCCCGATCAAAGATAGAAGGAGGGAATGATATATGATACAACAGGTTTCTGATTCCGAGCTGGAATTGATGAAAATTGTGTGGGAGAACGGCGGCAGTGCGCTCTATGCGCAGATTATGGAGGAATTGACCAACAGCGGGCGCACATGGCAGAAGAATACCATCATCACGCTGCTGTCCCGCCTGGTGGAGAAAGGACTGCTCAAGACAAATAAAATCGGCCGCCGCAACGAATATACGGCAATCGTATCAGAGTCCGATTATCAGGCAGCGCAGACGCAGACCCTGCTCAACAAACTCTATGAGGGAGATGCGAAAGGGCTGGTGACAACACTGATTCAAAGAGAGATGATTTCGGCGGAAGATTACGAGGAGTTGAGACAGTTCTGGGAGAAGGAGCGTGATAGGAAATGAGCGTTGTGATGAAAATTGTCTTTTCGCTGTCGTTGTCAGGTTCGATACTGATTGTTGTTTTGCTTCTCTGTAAGTCTCTGGTTAAAAACAGGTTCAGCAGGCAGTGGCAGTACTATATCTGGCTGGTGGTGATTGCACGCCTGCTTTTGCCGATTGCACCGGAAACGAACATTGTCGGGGCGCTTTTTACAAACATGAATCAGATAGACCAGGCAGAAGATGCCAGTATTCAGGCGTCGACAGCCGCTACGGCGGAGAAAGGTACCGGACAGGCTGTTCCGATGGAGGAGTCTTCCATACAGGATCAGGAATCAGGGCAGAGTGTCAGCAGGGCGCTGGTTGTCGGGGATTCGATTACAAAGATTTCCATAGACAGCGTCGGGGAAAAGCTGCTGCAGAATCTGTGGATTCCATGGCTGGCAGCTGCCCTGCTCCTGCTGTTTCGGAAAGTGACGATCTACCAGAGCTTTGTGAAATACGTCAAGGCTGGACACAGGGAAATTTCGGATACGGATCTGCTGGACAGACTGGCACAGATTGGGGAGCAGACCGGCGTGAGGCGCCCGGTGGAATTGTATGTCAATAGTCTGGTTTCATCGCCGCTGCTGATTGGTTTCCTGCGTCCCTGCATCATACTGCCGACAGCAGATTTGACGAAGGAAGATTTTACGTACACCGTCTGGCATGAATTGATTCATTATAAGAGAAAAGATATGTTTTACAAATGGCTGGTGCAGTTTACAGTCTGTCTGCACTGGTTCAATCCGCTGGTCTGGCTGATGGGGCGGGAAATCAACCGTGCCTGTGAGCTTTCCTGTGATGAGGCGGTGGTCAGGGCGATCGGGGAAGAGGAACGGCGTGCCTATGGGGATATGCTGATGCGTGCGATGGGAACAGGCGGGAGTTTCAGGGATTATCCTGTCTCTGTGACGCTCAACGAGAGTGCAGATCTGCTGAAAGAAAGGCTGGGTGCGATAATGAAGTTCAGAAAAAGTTCAAAGCTGGTTACGACGATATCCGTCGTGTCTGCCGCTGCGATGGCGATGGGAGCGACGGTGATGGGAGCCTATGTGGAACCTGTCAAAATAGTGAATGTTGCCCAGGTAGAGATAAACGACACATCAATTGAACCGACAGAGATTGAAAATACACAAAAACAGAAAAACGGAAAACAGAATATCGAATATGAAAGCGCCGGAGCTCAGAGTGCGCTGAGTGGGAATGTCAATGTAGACGACAAAAACAGGAAATCCATGGAGGAGCTGGCAGCACAGTATTACGAGGCGGATATGCCGTCGCAGTTCGGCGCAGTGTTTTCCGCGCTGGACGAGTCTGCCCAGAGAAGATGGCTTGACAAAGTGTATACAGATGATGCCAGCAGTTTCTTTTCCGCGGCGGTCTTTCGGCTGGACAGCGGCAGTCCGCTGATTGCGGAGTATGCTAAAAGGGCATATGCGGATGATGCCATCAGTTTTTTTGCGATATTGACAGGAAGTCTGGGCAGCGGCAGCCCGCTGATTGCGGAGTATGCCGAGAGAGCGTATGCGGATGGTGCGATTGATTTTTTCTCTGTTCTTGTAGGGGAAATGAATGCAGACCTATACAAAAGCTGGCAGGACAGGGCAAAGGAGGAGGATATGGCTGTTGGTTTCCAGTATATTCTGATGGATTCAGAGGACTTGGAGCAATGGAAACTGAAAGCCGAACAGGAAGATGCCATACAGTATCAGGAGTGGGGCATTATTAGGAACGGACAGGATTTTTACTATCAGAACCAGCTTGTCCGCGTATTTTTCGATGCGTATGACGGGGAGCAGGCGATCAGGACGCTTCAGTGGAATCCCGCCGGCACAGTGGATGTGAAAGTGACCCGCAGCATCAGGAATGAGATCCTAAGTGTGGCGTATATGACTGAGGAGGAAGTGACAGCGCTGTTTGGTGGAGAGGAATTGCCGGACTGGAATTTCGCTGAGGAGGAATCCGATGCAGCAAAGCGTGATTCGGAAGCGCAGGAGAAGAAGTACCAGACTGAGGAAGGGGCGTCTGACCCGGAGTATGATGTGTACAGACTGACTGCGGAGGAGCTGCCCGCGGACGTGGTCGGTCAGATGATGGACGACGGCGCAGTCAGGACATGGTATGTATATCACTCGCAAGGGCGGCAGTATCTATGTTACAGAGGCTTTGCGTGGAGTTATGGCTATCAGCTGAAATACGATGAGAATGGCTGGCAGATCAATATCCAGCGTTTTCAGAAAAAAGATTACAGCGACAGCGACGTATTTCTGGCACTGCCTGACAACGGACCGGTGACGGTATATTGCGACGGGGAGAAGGTTGAGCTGACAGAAGTCGTGCGGTGAGATATCCCGATTATACAGCATTCTCAATCAGCCATCTTGCCACGCCGTCATTCTCGTTGCTGTCGATGACGGCGGTCGCAATCTCTTTTAGCGCATCGATCGCGTTTGCCATCGCATAGCCTTCGTCGGCAGCTTCAAACATGGGAATATCGTTTGCGCCGTCGCCGAATACGACAACCCTGTCACAGTTGTAGAGCTCTTTTAACTGCTGGATGGCGTGGGCTTTTGACGCAGTGTGAGGCATCACTTCCAGCCATGGTTCATGGGAATAAATGTCAAACTGGAAAATGCAGTTGTAGGCAGGCTTTAATTCCGCGTAGGCCGCCCGGAGTTTTTCTTCCTCTCCGATGCAGGTGAAATAAAACACATCGCCCCGTAAAATGACACCAGTGTCATTATCTGTGTTTCGGTCATTGCGGAAGTCTGCGGATTTTAATGGATTGTCGCGCCCGTCATCTTTGCGCCCCGCAATAAATTCGGCGAGGGCAGGATTGACCGCTTCCTCAAAATAGGAGAACCGTTCGCGGTCATCGATGATGGCGTCCACAAGCGGTGCGATCTGGTGTCTGCAAAGTGTCGCATAGATATCCTGTGCCTCCTCACGGCTGAACTGATTGACTAAGATCCGCCTTCTGGAGTGGGGATTCATGAGGAAGCTGCCATTGTTGACGATAACAGGTAATTGGGGGTTCAATCCTTCCGTGACGACGCTGGATGTAAATATGGAGCGTGCCGTGGCGTAAGAAAAAAGCATTCCCTTTTCTATGAGACCGTTTAGTGTGTCACAGCTCCATGCGGAGATGCGCTCGTTGTGATGCAGCAGTGTGCCGTCTAAGTCTGTTACATATAGTACTTTTTGATTTCTTTTCATGATGGTGTTGTATCCTTGTTTTGGTTTCTGCAGTTTTGTAGTTCTGAAGCCTTGCCCCGATCAGGTATTGGTTTCCTATATTTTATGCATATTATAGCGGATTCGGAGCGGAGTGTAAAGCGAAATGCTGCGGCATCGTTGCATATTGGCCGCATTTCATTGTATAATAAGTTGTTGTTTGCTGCCGCGTCAAAGCAGCGCGAATCGTGAGTATAAAATATTTTTCGGCAGGGGAGGAGTACGTTGCAATGTACAGAATAGCAGTCTGTGACGACGAGCAGGCGGATGTGTCCTATGTGGCTGGTTTTATAAAAAAATGGGCGTCAGACCGTGCGGTCATGGTGCATGTGGAAGAATTTTTCTCGGCGGAGGCATATCTTTTTCAGTATGAGAAACCGGCATTTGATATGCTGTTTCTTGATATTGAAATGAAAGCGGACGGCATGAACGGCATCGAACTGGCGGCGAAGATACGGGAGCGCGACCGCGCGGTTCAGATTGTGTTTGTCACAGGCTACATGGATTACATTGCGGAGGGATATGACGTGGAGGCGCTGCATTATCTGCTGAAACCAGTGTCGGAGGAACGGCTGGCCAGTGTGCTCGACAGGGCGTTGCAGCGCGTGAAGGACAGGGAGAGGGAGCTGTGTCTGCAGATGCCGGAGGGCATTGTGCGCATTCCGGTCAGTGAGATCCGTTACCTGGAAGTGCAGCGAAATTATGTGACGCTCCATGGCAGCGAGGACTACACGGTCAAAAGGACGCTCGGCGAGCTGGAGCGGGAATTGGACGAAAGCTTTTTCCGGACAGGAAGGTCTTTTATTGTGAATTTGAGATTTGTCAGAAAGATCACAAAGTCACAGGTTGTCTTGAAGGACGGGACGCAGGTTCCGCTTTCCAGAGGATTGTATGAAGCGGTTAACCGCGCGATGATACAGTATTTTTAAGAGAAACGGATGCCAGAAATTCATTTCAACTTTGAATATAAAAATATGAGAATATAAGGAGAGACTACCGTGTCTATATTTGACAAAATAATCGACAGGCGCATTGCGTCCTATCAGAGCGATCTGCTGGCAACCCACTACGCGGAGGTGGAGAATATGTACCGTCAGATGCGCGGGTGGCGGCACGACTACCGCAATCATATCCAGGTGCTCAAGAGCTATGCGGATATGGGTGCGCTGGATGATATCAGGCGCTATCTGGACGAGCTGGACACAGACTTAAATACCGTGGATATGGCGCTGAAGACAGGAAACAAGATGACCGATATCATACTCAACAGCAAGATATCGCTGGCAAAGTCGAAGGATATCGCGGTGACGGCGGACGCCCATGTGGCGGTGGAGCTCACGACAGCGGAGATCGATCTGTGTATCATTATCGGGAACCTTTTTGACAACGCCATCGAGGCGAGCATGGCGCTGCCGAAGGAGGAGCGGATGATCCGCGTCTATATGGATATGAAAAATACACAGCTCTATATGTCTTTTACGAACCGCACTGCGGTAAAGAAGCAGCATAAGGAAAACGGGCGCTTCCGGACCTCCAAAGGCAATGGGCACGGTTACGGACTGGTGCGGATAGACACCATCATTGAGCGCTATCAGGGCTATATCCGCAGAAACAGCGAGGATGGCGCTTTCACCACGGAGATTCTGCTGCCGCAGTGAGCAAATCCATTTCGTCCCCCGGTATATGCATTTCGTCCCCGGATTGTATGGCTGGGGACTTTTCATGTTATGATAGGAATGTTTTGGAAATGGTCTGCGTAAGGGAGGAGGAGCAATGCTCACAAAAACGTTTGGAGAAAAAAACAGGAAAAAGTACGGTGTACTCAGGAATTCATTCTTTATGCTGCGGGAGGCAAAGACAAATGTTCCGAGCGTCATCTGGCTCGCGGTTCTGGATGGACTGATTGCGGTGGCGGTATCTGTGATAGAGCTGTATGTGGCGCCGTCGATTCTGGAAAAACTGGAAATGCACAGTACGTTACCCGGGCTGCTGCGCACGATTCTGCTTTTTACAGCAGGAATTACAGCAGCCAGCGCACTTCAGGCATATGTAAAGCAGAATTTGAATTACGGCAGGATTGAAGTGCGGATTCATATCATGAATAAGGTAAGGCATAAGATGAGCACAAGCTCATATCCGCTGAGGGACAGGCAGGACTTTATGGATCTGCTGATTAAGACAAATGATACATTGAATGATAACGATAAGGCAGGGGAGGCGATCTGGAGAACGTTTACAGAACTGCTGCAGAATACATTGGGATTTGCAATCTATCTGTATCTGTTAAAGCGTGTGGACATGGTGGTGATTCTTGCGACAATGGTCACTGCCGTTCTGGGATATCTGGTCAATTACTATGTCAATGAGTGGAATTACCGGCACCGGGAGGAGGACGAGGAGATCTCTAAGCGCGTACTGTACATTCTGGACAGGGCGGAGGACCGTTATCTGGCAAAGGATATCCGCATCTTCGGAATGCGGGAGTGGCTTTGCGGGCTGCATGACAAGTATATGAAGCTCTATCTTGATTTCTGCGGGAGAAGGGAAAGTCGATATTTTGCGGCGGATCTGACGGACCTGGTACTGGGGATACTGCGCAATGGGATCGCCTATGTCTATCTGCTCTATATGGTGCTGGGCGGTCAGATCGGTGCTGCGGAATTTCTGTTGTATTTTACGGCGGTCAGTGGGTTTACTGCGTGGATCAGCGGTATCATGGATGGCGTATCCACACTTCACAGACAGGGATTGGAACTGGAGTCCGTGCGGGAGTTCCTGGATTACAAGGAGATATTCTGTATGGAGGAAGGACTGCCGCTTGACCGGGAAGCGGGGCGGGATTACACGATTGAGCTGCGGGATGTGAGCTTTCGTTATGCCGGGTCTGGGGCAGAGCCTGCGAGGGAAGTATTTTCCCATCTCAATCTCACGATTCATCCGGGCGAGAAGCTTGCGGTCGTGGGATTGAACGGAGCTGGCAAGACAACGCTGGTGAAACTCATCTGCGGTTTTTATGACCCGGATGAGGGTGAGGTGCTGCTGAATGGCGTCAACATCAAGGTATACAACCGCAGGGATTACTATAAGCTGATCTCCGGTGTGTTTCAGGATTTTTCCGTGATCGCAGCGTCGGTGGCGGTGAATGTGGCGCAGGACGCGCTGAACATCGACATGGAAAGGGTTCAGGACTGTGTTGGGAAGGCGGGATTGAAAAAGAAGATCGAGACGCTTCCCCAGAAATATGAGACACTCCTTGACAGGGACGTCCACACCAATGCCGTGGATCTTTCCGGCGGGGAACTGCAGCGGCTGATGATTGCGAGACTCTTGTACAAGGACAGTCCGATTGTAGTGCTGGATGAGCCGACGGCCGCGCTTGATCCCATTGCGGAGAATGACATCTATCAGAAATACAATGAGCTCACCAAAGAAAAGAGTGCGGTCTTCATATCGCACAGGCTTGCGTCCACCCGTTTTTGTGATAGGATTCTATTGATTGAGGATGGGAAAATCGCGGAGGAGGGGACGCATGAGGAGCTGCTCGGAAACGGGAAGCGCTACGCGGAGCTTTTTGAGATGCAGAGCAGATATTATCAAAAAACGGAGCAGGGACAGTGTTCTTCGGGAAGGAGGATAAATCAGGTATGAGCGGAGAAAATGAAAAGATGACATGGAAGGAAAAAGTCCGGCTGAACAGAAGGGCATTTTCCATCTGGTATAGGGAGTATCCGGCGCTGTTTGTGTCGACGGCATTGTACTCCCTGCTCAACACAGTGTTTCCGTATATCACGCTGTATTTCTCGGCGCAGCTGTTAAATGAGCTGGCAGGAGCACGGCGAAAAGAGCTCTTGATACAGAAAATTGTGATATTGCTCACAGCGGAGGCTGTTGTGCTGCTGATTAGGGCAGTGGTTTTCCGGTGGAAGAGCGTGTTGTCAGATTGGACCTGCATCTATTTCTATGACCGCAAGCGCCAGTTTTATAAACTGCTGTCCATGGACTTTTGCGATGCGGAGTCTTCCGGGGCACAGGCGCTGCTGCGCGAGGTACAGCAGACATCAAAGTGGAGAAACTATGGCGTGCGGAGAGTGTATACACAGTATCAGGAATTTCTGGAGGCGCTGTTTAAGCTGCTGGGCGGGATTGTTCTCTCTGTATCTTTGTTCCGGCTGCCGGTCCGGGCGGACGCGGGGCGGCTTGTCATGCTCAACCATCCTTTGTGTATGCTGCTGCTGGGACTGCTTTTGTGCGGTGTGACGCTGTTCTCGCCGTGGCTGGGAACGATCGGCAAGAAATGTGTGCTCCAATGCGATGAGGAGCTTAAGCTGGGCAATCGGTTTTTTAATTTTTTTGGATCTCTGATGAGTGCGGATAAGCGGGCGCTGGATGTGCGCTTATACGGTCAGGAGCGCTTTTTTACCCAATTGAATCCCATTCAGAACGATTTTGGAGTCGATTCGAAGATCGCGCGGTTTTCGAGGGGGCGGATGGGGATTGCCTGTGCGGCATCGGCGGCAGTGTCCAGGATTTTTGGCGGATTGATCTATCTCTTTGTCTGCCTGAAAGCGTGGGGAGGTGCCTTTGGCGTCGGTTCCGTCACACAGTATATCGGTGCAATTACCGCAATGTCAGGCGGGCTGGCGAAGCTTCTGGAGCTTGTGGGTGATGCTGGCATCAATGCTTTTTACCTGAAACGGGAGTTTTTGTTTCTGGACATTCCGAACCGCATGTATCAGGGTTCTCTCACTGTGGAGAAGCGCTCTGACAAGAATTATGAGGTGGAGTTTCGCAATGTGAGCTTTCGCTATCCTGGCACAGAGGTGTACGCGCTGAAAAATATTTCCCTGAAATTCAAAGTCGGGGAACGCCTTGCGCTGGTCGGGCAGAATGGTTCCGGCAAGACGACATTCATCAAGCTGCTGTGCCGCCTGTATGATCCCACAGAAGGCGAGATTCTGCTGAATGGAATTGATATCCGGAAATATGATTACCAGGAATATATGAGTGTGTTCTCTGTGGTATTTCAGGATTTCCAGCTGCTTGCCTATTCCGTGGGACAAAATATTGCCGCCTGTGCGGTGTACGATCAGGAAAGGGCGGAGAGCTGCTGTAAAAAGGCAGGTTTCTGGGAGCGCGTTGCGACAATGCCTGAGGGATTGGACACGATATTGTACAAGAATCTGACAGAGGACGGCGTGGAGATTTCCGGTGGCGAGGAGCAGAAGATTGCGATTGCGCGGGCCATGTACCGCGAGTCTGCGTTTCTGATTCTCGACGAGCCGACGGCCGCGCTCGACCCGATAGCGGAGTATGAGATCTACACGCGCCTGAATCAGATTGTCGAGGACAGGACGGCAATTTACATCAGCCACCGCCTCTCCTCCTGCCGTTTCTGCGACGAGATTATCGTTTTTCACGAGGGAAGCATGGTGCAGCAGGGGAGCCATGAGGCGCTCCTCATGCAGGAGGGGGGCAAGTACAGCGAGCTGTGGAACGCGCAGGCGCAGTATTATGTCTCAGATGCGTCGTAGAGTGCGTTCTTTACGCCTCTGCTTCCCTTAGTCTGTCGACGATACTTTGCTTTTCAATGGATTTCAGTACAAGTACCGGCAGCAGGGCTCCGAAGAAAAGCAGTATCGGAATTGTCACGATAATTGGAAGCAGCGTAAACTGATACGAGAAGAACCACAGATTGCTGGCGATGGTGTTTGCAATGACACCTGACACCATGACACTCAATGCAGCGGAGGCCAGTCCCGATGAAGCGGTGTACAGGAGACCTTCGGTGATCAGCATTTTCCGCAGCTGCTTTGTCGTCATCCCGACAGACCGGAGCATTGCAAACTCCCGCCTGCGCGTGAAAATGCTGGTAAGCATCGCGTTGACAAAATTCAGGATTCCGATCAGCCCGATGATGAGACTTAATATTCCGCCAACCAGGAGCACGGTATTGCAGGTATCCTCGAATTCTTTTACATAGGTATCCTTTGAGGAATAGGTCATAACAGGTTCTATATTCTCAGTATAATTTTGTAGAAACGCTTCCATCGATGCCTCTGAGCCGTCCTCAACATCATACACATACATCATGGCACCGGGATTTTTAACCATTGTTTTGTAGACGTCAGCGGGCAGATAATAGGTATGAGGAAAATGTATGCGGCAGGTATTTGTGTAGTATTTGATGGCAACCTTTGCCATGACTTCGTACTGATATTCGGTATATTCGTTTTCGGCTGTGGTTTCGCCGTCGCCTCTGTAATTGCAGAGTGTCACAGTGTCGCCGATATCGTAATGTGATGTATCCCATTGCGGGGTTTGGTGATCATCCAACTCCACGCCCTCCAAAATATAGCTGCCTGTCCTGAGTTTTTCATAGTCGATCTCGCCTTCCAGAACTTCCAGATTGCCGAGCGGGAAATCTTCCAGTCCATATACCGCGCAGAAGTAATTACCGTTTTCATCTTCGGTTTCAAACCTGGTTGGCGTTTCGTTTTCGCGGGGCTTAACCCTGAAGCATTCGGCGTCCCGAATCTCTGCAAAAAAGCGTCCGCCTTCTTTGAAACCGTCCTGCGCCTCAATGGATGAAATCATGCTGTCCGTCACCGTGTCGTCATCACCGCGATACGCATAATTGATAAGATTTGCATGGGAAACAAGAACATCTGTGTCAACAAATGTGGAGAGGTACTTATCCATATCAAATCCGATACTAAACGTATAAGCAGTGTTAAACAGCACAAGAGACAATGACATCGATATCACCACAAGTACAGTGCGCTTCTTGTTTCTGCCTAAGTTTGCCGCTGCCATGCCGCGGATCTTCGCACCGTTTCGTGACTTGCGGTTTTTCTTTTTCACAGATGTGTTATCCGTGTACCGCACGGCCTCGACCGGTGACACCCCCGCGGCAATCCGCCCGGGTTTTGCGGTGCTGACTGCAACGGTGACAAGGGCAAAAACCGTACTGCCGACGAAGATAACCGGGTTTGCGCTTGTGGTAAATGCCGCTCCGGCATAGGCGCTGTGATTCATGATCATCGGAACAATTGCAGTTCCGATAAAATATCCGGTGAACAGCCCGATCGGAATACCAATACATGACAATATCAGCGTCTGTCTGCGGATCATCTGCCGGATCTGTCTGCCGGTCGTTCCGATAGTCTTTAACAATCCGTAGAAACGGATATCCTTTGTGACGGATATCTGAAATATATTGTAGATGATCAGGTATCCTGTAAATACGATCAGTGCAATTGCCGCCAATATCCCCAGAACCGTTGGAAGATCCAGCGTAAAATTACTTGAGATGTAAGACCAGTTTACATTGGATGCAATATAATTTAGAGCATTTTCGTCCATGGAATAACCGCTCTCTGTGATCACGCGCTCGAGCTTTTGCGCTAAGCCAAGCGAATTTCCAAACATGATATAACTGTTGATAACGCCGGTCATCTCATTGTTTTCTTTGTAGCTGTTGTACAGCTCGTCAATGTGCGCGTCCATATAGGCTTTCGAGACCACCATGATCGACACATTGAATGCCGGGTCCGCTTCCCACCAGCCGGACAGTACAAATTCCCGCTCTGCGATTTCGCCGTCGTGAAGTTTTATGCGCAATGTCACGGCTGCGCCGATTTCCTCGGGAAGACCAAGCAGTTTCATGGCTCTTGTATCCATGATAATTTCGTTTTCCTTTTCCGGTTTATGTCCGTGTGTCGGGACACAGAAACCAAGCTCCATGCCGGCATCATTCATATAATAAATCTCAGCATGGCGTTTTAACAGCGCATCGCTCTCCACGCTTTCACACATGATCCTGTTGTATGAAATCTTGTCGATCAGCGGATGGTTTTCAACCGCCTGAAACTGTTCTTCTGTGATATATTTTAAACAGACCATACCGTCGCCGCCTGCCTGGCGCATGGTCTGCCTCTGGATATTTTCCACCATTCCGCTGCCGACTGTAAAAAGGGCGGTGAACAAGTTAGGGGGTGTGGGTGAGTGTGCTGTTGCTATCCAGTTCTGAGGGTCAAGGAACAGTCTGTTTAAAGGGGAGAGAAGTTAGCGGCCGC
>CAMWXA010000101.1 GCA_947178035.1 uncultured Lachnospiraceae bacterium
CGCTAAAACTCACCAACATGGAGGTGGAGAGTATCTTCGAAAACATGGTCAGGGGATGGTTTGGCGGCAGTGTGGAAGCGGCATACAATGACTTTATCAAAGCGCTTTTGCTCAATGACGTGGATGCGATGAATGAGTTCATGAATGAGATTGCACTTCAGAGCTTCTCACATTTTGACATTGCCCAAAGCACATCGTCAAAAGATGCCCCGGAGCGTTTTTATCACGGATTTGTGCTGGGGCTGATGGTGGAACTTTCCGGGCGGTTTGTGATCACCTCAAACAGGGAAAGTGGTTTTGGACGCTACGACATCATGCTTGTACCCAACGACCGGGAAAAAGACAGTGCATATATTATAGAGTTTAAGGTGCATAAGCCCTTGAGAGAAAAAGACCTTGCGGAGACAGTCGCGAACGCACTGAGACAGATTGAAGAAAAACAATATGCGGTACAGTTGTGTGCAGAAGGTTTTGCGCCTCATCAGATTCGCAGGTATGGTTTTGCATTTCGGGGAAAAGAGTGCCTGATAGGCTGATAAAAAAGAACAAGGAGGAGTATGAACAATGGAAAAAGAATTGAAATCACGCAGGGATATTCCTGTGGAATTGACGTGGGATCTGTCGCTGATCTACGCGACAGAGGAGGAGATGAACCGCGATGTGGAGCGGGCGAAGGCGCTTTGTGACAGCATCGTACAGGATTACAAGGGGAAACTGAATACGCCGCAGGGAATCAAGGCGTGTCTGGATGATTTCAGGGAGTTCAGCCGTCTGATCACGTTAATTGGAAATTACTGTGATCTGGCGGTTTCCGTCGATTACTATGACACGCACAATCAGGAGCGCAACGAAGCTTTTTCCAGTCTGATGGCAGAAATGCTCAGCAAGCTCAGTTTCATGGACAACGAGATTGCCGGGCAGGAGGATACGGTCATTCAGGAGGCGATTGCCCTTTCCGCAGAAAACAAACATTACCTGCAGAATATTCTGCGCATGAAACCGCATCTGCTCCACCCGGAGACGGAGCGCGCCATGGCTGCGTTGTCACAGACGATTCAGGCACCGTATCAGATATACAACATGGCAAAGCTGGCAGATATGAAGTTTGATTCCTTTACAGTAAACGGCAGGGAATATCCCCTGAGCTACTCGCTCTATGAGGATAATTATGCGTATGAGGAGGACACCACAGTGCGGCGCAGCGCTTTTGCCGCGTTTTCGGCAAAGATACGCGAGTACGAAAATGTGACTGCGGCTGCTTACAATACGCAGGTACAGACAGAGAAGACTCTTGCGGCACTCAGGGGCTTTGACTCCGTGTTCGACAGCCTTCTCTTCGGACAGAAAGTTACGAAGGAAATGTATCACCGCCAGATCGACCTGATCACGGAAAAGCTGGCGCCGCATATGCGCAAATATGCCCGCCTGCTGAAAAAGATACACAAGCTCGACCGCATGACGTTTGCGGATTTGAAGATTGCTGTCGATCCGGAATACGACCCGAAGGTGACGATTGAGGAGTCGAGGGAGTATATCGAAAAGGGACTTTCCATTTTGGGAGAGGATTATGTGGAGATGGTGCGGGAGGCTTACCGCGGCCGATGGGTTGATTTTGCCCAGAATCAGGGAAAATCGACAGGCGGATTCTGTGCAAGCCCTTATGGAAAAAATTCGTTTATCCTGTTATCGTGGAATGAGCGCATGTCAAATGTCTTTACGCTGGCGCATGAGTTGGGACATGCGGGGCATTTTAAGTCCTGCAACAGCAGCCAGTCCATCTTTGACACCGACGTGTCCACTTATTTTGTGGAAGCGCCCTCGACGATGAACGAACTGCTGATGGCGCACTATCTGCTGAAGACGAACCCAGACCCGCGGTTCCGCCGCTGGGTTTTATCCTGCATGATCGGCAACACGTACTATCACAATTTTGTCACACATCTGATGGAGGCAGCTTACCAGAGAGAGGTCTACAGGATCGTTGATGACGGCGGCAGTGTCAACGCTGAGACGCTAACCCGGCTCATGCGGGAGACTTTGCAGGCTTTTTGGGGGGAAGACGTGGAGATTTCCGACGATGCAGCGCACACATGGATGCGTCAGCCGCACTATTACATGGGATTGTATTCTTACACCTACAGCGCAGGGCTTACCGTTGCCACACAGGTGTGCAGGCGCATTGAGGAGGAGGGAGAGCGTGCCGTGGAGGACTGGAAGAAGGTGCTCGCCGCAGGCAGTACGCTCGATCCGGTAGGACTGGCGAAACTCGCAGGGATCGATATCACCACCGATGCGCCGCTCCTGGACACCATAGCCTATATCGGGGAGATTATCGACGAGATTGAGAGGCTGACAGACAGTCTTTAAACTTCGCTGCAATTGGTACTTGTTCAGGGAATAATGTACTGAATGCATAGAAACTGTAAGAAAATCGTAAGATTTTCGGGAGAAAAACTTCATAAAGGTGATAGAAAGCCTACAAACATCAGGGAACTTGTTTTGATACAATGATTGCGTCAGAATGAGTTCCTTTTTGGTATTAAGAAATCATTATGCAATCTTAATCATTTTTAAGGATTTGCACCATTGGATATTAAAAAATTTTTCCGTATACTCATTTCATACCGCAAAGGAATACGTTATTCTGTGACCGTTTTTTAGAGAGTGCTCAGAGATATTTAGTGTGAAGAATACTTCTAAGGCAGTAAAAGACAGCGTTTTTCATTTCTGTTTGAGCTGCTAAAGACGGCATAGGGGATTATTATGAAATACTATACTGGCGGTCGAAAAGACTGACCGCTCAGTATAAAGTTATGCACACAGCCGCATAAGGAAATATGCCGCTTCGCGGCTGCGGCTGGCGCGATACTCACGGCAGATTTCATCTGTCGTGAGTATAAATATAAGAGGGAAGGGAAAGCGATGAAAAACATAGTTGTTATTTTTGGCGGTGCATCTTCGGAGTACGAGGTTTCACTGCAGTCAGCATATGCTGTGATCAAGAACATTGACAGGGAAAAATACAATCCGGTGACAGTCGGTATCTCGCGGGAGGGAAGCTGGTTTTATTTTACTGGCAATATTGACAAGATCAAGGATGATACATGGTGTGATGAAGCAGACTGTGTACCAGCCATGATTTCACCGTACAGGACAGAGCATCAGCTGATTATTCTACATAGAGAGGGAATCAGAACCATTTCAGTCGATGCAGTTTTCCCAGTGCTGCACGGGCGCAACGGCGAGGACGGAACGGTTCAGGGAATCGCGGAGCTTGCGGGGATTCCGCTTGTCGGCTGCGGTACACTGGCGTCTGCACTTTGCATGGATAAGGACAGGGCCCACAGACTGGCGGGGCTGGCAGGGGTGCGTGTGCCGAGGGCGATGGTGCTGACAGACAACAGCGCAGTCAACAAGGCGTTTGATTTTGCAAAAGAGATTGGTTTTCCGGTCTTTGTAAAGCCTGTGAAAGCGGGATCGTCCTATGGTGTGACAAAAGTGGCAGATATGGAACAGCTGGCACCCGCGGTATCGCTCGCTTTCCAATATGACAACCGTGTCATTCTGGAGGAGACGATCGACGGATTTGAGGTGGGATGTGCGGTCTGCGGCAGTGACAGGCTGATTGTCGGGGAAGTGGACGAGATCGAGCTCGATCAGACAGGATTTTTTGATTACACAGAAAAATACACACTCAAGACAGCGGCGATTCATGTGCCGGCAAGGATTTCTGCAGACAAGGCGCAGGAGATCAAGGAGGCAGCCAGGAGGATATATAATGCGCTGGACTGTTCCGGCTTTGCGCGGGTGGATATGTTTCTGACACCGGAGGGCGAGGTTGTATTTAATGAAGTGAACACAATTCCGGGATTTACAGAGCACAGCCGCTATCCGGGCATGATGAAGGCGGCGGGGTACAGCTTTTCGGAAATACTGGACCGGATCATCGGGCAGGTATTTGTGTAGCGCGAAGATTTGACAGGCCTTTTGCAGATGCGCATATCCGGAAAAGTGGGAATCGTTGTGGATGAAATACAGGAGCAGAGAGCTATGAGGACAATCGTATTGAGAAAAGAAGATATCTACAGGGGATATCTGATTTTGGTAAACAGGAAATACCGGTATCACGAGCAGCATCAGGAGCTGTCTCATGCAGGTACATGGAATGGAGAGGAGATTCTCTTAGAGAGCGGGGCAAACCGCGAGCTGAATAAGCTGATGGAGGAGATCGGCGGCTGGGATCAGATCGTGCCTGTGAGCGCGTGGCGTTCGCTGGAGGAGCAGCAGGAAATCTGGAATCAGTCTCTGGCGGAGAGCGGACAGGCGTTCACAGAACAATATGTCGCCGTTCCCGGACATAGCGAGCATCAGACCGGGCTGGCGATAGACCTTGGATTGAAACAGGAGGAGATTGACTTTATCCGCCCGTATTTTCCGTATGAGGGCATCTGTCAGACCTTTCGCCAGAGGGCAGTAAAGTATGGACTGATACAGCGCTACCAGGAGGAAAAACAGTCTGTGACGCAGATTGGGCATGAGCCGTGGCATTTCCGGTATGTGGGGACACCGCACGCGGAGATTATGGCACAGAAGGGATTTGCGCTTGAGGAATATATTACATTTTTAAAGGACTATTGTTATGGGAGAAATCCATTTATTTTTCAGACATATCAAATATCTTTTGTGAAGGCAGCAGGCGGGGTGACGGAGATTGCGGTAGACGATGCACAGCCATATCGCATTTCGGGGAATAATTGTGATGGGTTTATCGTGACACAGGTCATCGGGCAAACAGAAGCATATCAAAGTCCAGATTACAGTGGGGATAATCGTGTAACGGGGGTTAATGGGAAAGAGGATGGAGATGAAAGCTGAAAATAAGGGCCATGATAAAAGTTATGCAGGAATCGACTTCTTTCGGCTGGCTGCGGCGCTGCTGATCATCACGATTCACACATCGCCGCTTGCTGATTTTAGCGAGACAGGTGATTTTATTCTGACGCGCATCGCTGCGCGTACAGCGGTTCCGTTCTTCTTTGTGACTTCCGGGTTTTTCCTGATTTCCAGATACAATTACCAGATGGGAAAACTGGGTGCTTTTGTGAAGAAGACAGCGCTGATTTATGGCGCTGCGATATTGATTTATCTGCCGGTCAATCTATACAACGGATATTTCAAAATGGACAATCTGCTGCCCAATCTCATAAAGGATATTGTGTTTGACGGCACACTGTATCATCTGTGGTATCTGCCAGCGTCAATCATTGGCGGGGCAATAGCATGGTATCTGGTGAAAAAGCTGGATTACAAGAAAGCGTTTGCGGCAGCAGCAGTACTTTATCTGATGGGACTGTTGGGGGACAGTTATTATGGACTGACAGAGAAAAGTCTGGTATGCAGCAGTTTTTATGCGCTTCTTTTTCAGGTATCAGATTACACGAGAAACGGTATTTTCTTTGCGCCCGTCTTTTTCGTAATGGGCGGGTTTATCGCGGATCGCAAAGAGGAAGCGGCATGCAATGAATTGATATGCGCTGGTTCTGAGCCGCGAAGAGCGGAATCTGTAAAAGATGGCGTTTGCTTTGGGCTGATGCTGGCATTGATGCTGGCAGAAGGGCTTACGCTGCACCATTTTCAGATACAAAGACATGACAGCATGTATGTGTTTCTGCCGTCGTGCGTGTACTTTCTCTTTTCGTTCCTTCTGCATTTCCGGGGAAGGCGTCGCGTATGGCTGCGGGATGTGTCGCTGATCGTCTATCTCATTCACCCGATGATGATTGTCATAATCCGCATGTTTGCAAAACTGTTTTCTATGCAGAGTCTGCTTGTGGACAACAGTGTGGTTCATTTTCTCGCAGTTACAGCAGCATCAATTGTGTTCAGCGCAGCAGCAGTGGGATTGTGGGGCCAGTTTGGCCGTAAACGGAAGAGACACAACACCGATACCGACAGGGCTTATGTAGAAGTTAATCTGGAAAATCTGGCGCACAATGCGGAGGTTTTGCGCAGTGCATTGCCGCGGGGATGTGAGCTGATGGCGGTGGTGAAAGCGGAGGCATACGGACATGGAATGTGTGAAATCGCGATACATCTGGACAAAATCGGTGTCAAAGCCTTTGCGGCAGCGACGATCGAGGAGGGCATCAGACTGCGCAGATGCGGTATCAGGGGTGAAATCCTGATTCTTGGTTACACAGCGCCTGAGAGGGCGAGGGAGATTCGAAAATATGACCTCACGCAGACGCTGATTGACTATGATTATGCGTGCAGACTGGAGGAACAGGGCTGTGCTGTCAAGGTGCATCTGAAAATTGATACAGGGATGCACAGGCTTGGGTTTGATTCTGACTTTAATATGGAAGAAATCCTGTGCGTTTTTGCGATGGAGCACCTTATCATAAACGGCATCTACACGCATCTGTGTGTCGCGGACAGTCTGGAGGAAGAGGATGTCTGGTTTACGAAACAGCAGATTGCAAACTTTTACGGTGTCTTAAAACAACTGAAAAAACAAGGAATACACGTTCCGAAAATCCATATACAGAGCAGCTATGGACTGTTGAATTATCCAGAGTTGAAATGCAATTATGTCAGGGCGGGCGTTGCCCTGTATGGCGTCCTAAGCACTCCGGATGCCCAGACGAAACTGCAGCTTGATTTGCGTCCGGTGCTCGCGCTAAAGGCAAAGGTAATTCTGCTCAGGTTTGTTCCGCAAGGGGAGTCTGTGGGGTATGGCAGAACCTTTGTCGCCGACAGGGACAGTGTCATTGCCATACTGCCAGTCGGCTACGCAGATGGTTTTCCGAGAAATCTGTCCGGCAGGGACAGCTATGTGCTCATCAATGGAAACTGGGCACCGATTGTCGGAAGAATCTGTATGGACCAGCTTGCAGTGGATGTCACAGATATTGCCGATGTCGAAGTCGGCATGACTGCGACGCTGATCGGCAGTGACGGCAGTGAGACGATCGCTGCGCCGGCAGTGGCTGTGGATTCCGGGAGCATCACGAATGAGCTGCTCAGCCGGCTGGGGAGTCGTCTGGGTAGAATATAAAAATGCAGGCATCTGGATTTATACGGTCATATTGGATTTGTACAATGTTTGCAGGAAGATAATGCATATGCACAATCGGTAGATTTACCCTGCAAATAGAAAATGTATATTATGCACAAAACAACGCGCAAAACACATGCGCAAATCGACGAAATGCACATAAAACACCATTTTTTACTTACAAAAATAACCTTTTTCAATTATAATAGAAGTAGAAAATGATTTGAAAAGAAGGTAGGTAGAAAATGAAAAGAGTAAAAGCAGCGTGCATTACACAGACACTGCATTTCTTGTTGAAAGAAGATGCCGGGCGTGATGAGACCGTAAAGTTTGTCAGCGAAGAGGTAAAAAAATATAAAGAACAGCTTGATAAAAATAAGGTCAAATACAAGATTCTTTCCGAGGAAACGCAGGAGGACGGCTCTGTTATCATCGAGATTAAGAAGCAGTACAATACATCTCCGGTGGGAAGTTATCTGGATTAACCATTATGTATTTGCATTTAGGGCGTGCATTTATCTGTTTGAAGTGTGTAAAGAAATTCTAAGCGGCCAAAGTACGCCTGCTGAGAATTTCTTTACACACTGGAAGAATGCCAAAAGCAGGCATTCTTCTCACGGATTGTTTGTGTCGGCTATGCCGACATGACGGGAAATGTGCGCCTTTTTATGTACAATTTTTATGTGCAGGGCGCGCAAGAAGAGCTGTGCATTCCTCCGCGCGGCGTATAGGGGGGAAGCGTATGCTCCTGCATGTTTGCATATATCCAAGACAGACAATCTGATTTTGCTTGTATCATGATATAAAAAATGTTATGGTTATCTCATACGATTTATGGAGAATCAATTTCCAAGGAAAGAGATGAGTTGATACAATGATACAGATTGCAGTTTGCGACGATGACGAGAGTGCAGTTGGGGCACACAAAAAAGCCGCGGAGGAATGTCTGAGACAGTGTGGAATCGCAGGGGAGATCACGACTTACACCGACAGTGAGAACCTGCTCTATGACATCACAGAGGACAAATTTTATTATGATTTGATTTTGCTGGATATCGAGATGCCCGGCAGCACTGGCATGGAGCTTGCGCAGAAGGTCAAGCCGTTTTTATCCAACGTAAAAATAATCTTTATCACTTCCCATATTGAGTACGCGATCGATGCCTTTGAGCTGTCCATCTTTCGCTATGTGCCCAAGGACGATATCACCAGGAGGCTGCCGGGCGCGATTATCGATGCCCTGAAACTGATCGATTTGGAAGAGGGAAAAGTGTATACTATCCGCACCAACAGCAGACTGGAAAAAATACCGTACAAAGACATATTCTATATTGAGCGCGACGGCAAATATGCCAGTATTACGGCTTCCGGCGGTGTATCGAAAGTGCGCAGAAGTCTGCAGCAGGTCTATGAGGAGCTGGGCGCGGAGGAGTTTCTGTACATTGACCGGGGCTGCATTGTCAACGTGATACACATTATGCAGGTGAAAGACGGACAGGCGGTGTTGAAAAATGGGGTGTCGCTTCCTGTCAGCCGCTCGCATCTGCAGGGAGTGAAGGAGCAGATTAACGCATACTGGGGGAGTAACATATGATAGAAGTGCTAAAAATGCTTTGCGGTGTCGTCTGTGGAAGTGTGCGTGTCGTTGTCTGCCTGTTTCTGCTCACCCGTCTTCTTTCTGCACAGAAACCGCAAAAGAAAAGCATTGCGGCAGGAGCGGCAGGTGCAGCAGTCATCGCGGTGCTTATGTCGTTTACAGGACTTTCCGGATTTTACCGGATTGTGCTGGAAGTGCTTTGGATCGCTTTTTGTGCAGACCGGCTGCAACAGGCGGATCTGCGGATGAGTCTGTTTATCAGTGTCTTCTATGAGATTGCGGTCTCTTTCTGGCAGTTTCTTCTGGCGTCTGGTATGGGGATTGTATTTCGCTCAACGGCGTTTTTGGATGATGGTACATGGAGCGGACAGACTGTTATGTGGCTGTTTCATTTGCTGCTTGGCGCATTGTCTGTTTTTTTGCACGATAAGCGGAATATATCGGGGAAAGATGCGTTTCGCGCTGCCACCGCAGCTGTTTTGGCGGGATTTCTTGCGGTGATTACCCTGTCTGAGCAGACGATGCTTGCAATTCCCGAGGACACTCTTGATCTGTGGACGATTCTGGCGGTTGTCCTGATGATGTCTGTGCTGGTATTTAATATGAACCGGCAGTACGAAGCGGAGAAAGAGCTGGCAGAGCTCAAAGCCGGGCAGGCCGAGCTGCTGGAGCGGGATTACACTGCATTGAACAAGGCCTATGCAGTCAACGCAAAGCTGTTTCATGATTTTCACAATCATATCGGTGCATTGCGCCAGCTTCTCGCCCATGAGAAATACAGCGAGGCAGTGCGGTATCTGGATGAACTGCAGGCACCTGTCCGCGGGATGGCGGATACGGTCTGGACAGGAGATGACACACTGGATTATCTCATCAACAGCAAAGCTGCCGCAGCTGCATCTGCATCTGATAAGATTGATTTTCAGGCGCAGGTTGAATTTCCGCGTCACACGAATATCCAGAGTGCGGACTTGTGCGCGATTTTGGGAAATCTGCTGGACAATGCGCTGGAAGCTGCCGGACAGGTGCCGTCGGAACAGCAGCGCTTTGTCAGACTTACTGTCCGCCGCATTCATCAGATGCTGGTCATTAAAGTCGAGAACTCCTGTTTGAATACGCCAGTACAGGAGAACGGAATACTGAAAACGACAAAGGCTGATGGCGGACTGCATGGGTGGGGACTGCAAAGCGCACAGACAGCGGCGGACAAATACGACGGCACGGTGCAGACGACTTGCACAGATGGCATATTCCGCGCAGTTGCCACATTGTCGTATCACGGGACTGCCATATAAATATTACGAAACGATATATATAACTGCGGAATGAATTAAAATCATTCCGCAGTTATTTTGTGGTCAAAAACCTACCGATTGCGGACAGTCTGGCACGAGACGCTTATTTCGGTTAAGATAGAAATGTAACAAGGAGATATGGTTTTCATCGTTTCAGATGAGAAATTTGCAAGGAGGAATAAGTGATGCGTCATGTGTATATTCGCGGGATTCTGGCTTTGATCTGGATGGCAGCGGCTGTTGTCAGCGGCGTGCAGGGAAGGTGGGAGATGGCAGCGTTCTATGTTCTGATGGGCGGTGTCTGCCTGTACGCAGCTTACGCTATGTGGAAGAAGGGAAAGAACCATGATTAAGACAGATCCGATATTGCGCGTACAAAATCTAAGTGCATGGTACAGCAGTGGGAGAAAAGTGTTAACGGACTTTTCTATAGAACTGCTGGAACATGAGGTAGTAGGGCTGATTGGATTGAACGGGGCAGGGAAAACGACATTTTTAAAAGTATTATCAGGGCTTTTGCCCACATACTCTGCGGAGGAGATTTGTCTTCGCGGACGAAACGTGAAATTGCGGGAGAATGCTTTTAAGACCTGTCGGTATACAGTCTTTGCCGAGGACGATTCTTTCTCCTATTTCACATTTTGGGAATATCTGTCTTATGTAAGTGCGGCGTATCATAGGAAAAGTGTGGACATGAGTGCAGTGACTGCATTGATACAAGGGTTTCATTTTGGGGATTACACAGAGGTTCTCCTGAAGGACTTGTCAACCGGCAATAAGAAAAAGGTATTCTTGATCACAGCCTTTGCGCTAAAACCGGAACTGCTTTTTCTTGACGAGCCGGTAAATGGATTGGACTTTCAGAGTACAGAGTTCCTGTATCAGCAGATTGCAGGATATAAAACCTGTGGAACGGTGCTGTTCTCGTCGCATATTCTGGAAAGTATTACGATGACTTCTGACAGAGTGCTGGTTTTGGAGGAGGGGCGTATCCAGCGGACTTTTGCGGGGGAGCGGCTGGACGCTGCGCAGATTCGGGGGGCATTGCGTTATGAACAGGATGTTTAAGTTTTTTTCCAAAAAGCTTTTCGGCGTAAAGCATGAGCATTTGAGAAAGGTATTTCTGATCGATTTGATTGTGTTTTCGGGACTGCATATCGCCGGGTACAGGTTAACGATTGCGCCATTTATATTGTATCTCATGGTCAGCACGTTCAGCGTGGGTGTGATGTGGCGGTCTCTGGCATCGGAGGACAATGCCGCCAATATGAAAAATCTGTTTATGCTTCCATTTGGAGCGCGGACGTTTGTGTTTTCCTATTTGTCCGCATTGGGAACATACACACTGCTCACGAAAACGATGGGATTATTGGCGGTGGTGCTGGCTGTCTCTTCATGGAGCGGGACGGAGCTTTTGCGGCATTTTGCGTGCGCGGTCATTTGTTCTGTCAATGCTGTCCTGATGGCGGCGTGTGTTTATGCATGGGAAAAATGCCGGTTTGCAGGTGTGATCTGGGGTGGTACTGTCATTGCGGCTGCTTATTTGTTGGGGGATACGATTGTATTTCTTCCTGTTATGGTGGGGAATGGCCTGCTGTCAGTTTTGATTCTGGCAGGAACTGACACATATGCGTTTTACCGTCAGGACAGCAGGGGCAGACATACGGTGAAAGGCAGCAGGCGCCATTCGGTGTGGCGCTATCTGTTCCGTTATCTCACCGCGCACAAAAATTACATGATGAACACAGTGGTTCTGTGGGGAGCTGTCTGTGTGCTTCCGATTTTTTTCCGGCAGATGTTTGCGCAGGATTTTGTTGGGATAAAAGGGCGGTTCGTCATGCCGGTTGGATTTGTGATTCTGTCGGTGAATACGCCGCTTGGCATCCTGCTGTCCTGCGCTCCGGCTCTGGAACAGGCCGTCCGCTTTCTGCCAGGGCAGGGGAAAGCGTTCTGTGTGCCGTATATTCTGTTCCTGTTTTCGTGCAATATGACTGCGGATCTCATCTTTCTTTGCAGTTTTCAGTTACAGATAGGCGGTGTCAATGCTGCAGCTGTGTTGACGGCGGCATTCTTTGCCCTGTTCAGCGCGATTGGATCCGTGCTGCTGGAGTGGTTTTTCCCGATACGGGGCTGGAAAATTGAAAATGACCTGTGGCATCATCCGAGGAAATATATTGTGCCAATCGCAATGCTTTTACTCGCAGGGGCGGTTGGGGGATTCTAGAGCGTGTTTGAAAAATGCTTTCTGCCAGATGTGCGTCACAGTTTGTGGGA
>CAMWXA010000102.1 GCA_947178035.1 uncultured Lachnospiraceae bacterium
ATATATCATTTTGTGATAGTTTATATACTATATCGTCCATTTTTAAATTTTCTGAATAGGAAATAATTTTTTTATTACGACATATTCCACATTAAAAAAGGAAATGCCATGACAAACCATGTCATAACATTTCCCTTTTTGACCAACAGCTTTGTTATAGCTTATTCCGCAGCCATCTCGACTACACCTGCATTTCTTAATCCAAAAGCTTATCATATGTCGTTTCCAGCGCATCTCTGATCGCCCGAAGCTGCTGGATCTGTATGTGCTGAATCCCTCTCTCAATCTTGACAAGGCATTCTCTCGTGATAGGAATCCCCTGCAGATTCATCATCCGCACGAGCTCAACCTGCCCGATTCCCCTTGATTTCCGAATCCTTCTGATATTATGACCGATTGTACCCGCTTTGTCCTGCTTAATCTTCTGTTCCGTTCTATCACATCCCCTGAACCTAAACCAGCCCACTTTTTTGTTCATTTTACGCAATAATTATTGTATAATGGGACTAAAAATAGTCCATTTATAGAAATAGATATCCTCTTATCACCTGACATGTAAGAATATGTATTCACAATATATTAAGAAATTGTTATCTTTCCATGTTCTTTCTCAAATTCAGCGATATGCCTTTTCACAAGAACCTCCAATTCCCTGTTCGCAGAGCGCGCGTCATATTCCGCGACATAACGGAGCTTCTTTAATATTTCTTCATCCGTCCGAAATGTAAACTTAATAATCTTGTCCGTCATTTCATAAAACTCCTTTGAAGACTTTTTTGACTTCATTATACCTTTAAATTGACGGCAAAGTTTAAGTTGACGTCATTCTGACGGCATATTATAATAAGGATATCAATACAAAAGAAAAATGGGAGACCTGTATGAAAAAGGAAAAAGAAATCATGGACAAACAAAAATACATAACGGAAGAGGAACAGATAAAATGCCGCAAGGTAGCGGACGCTTTTGTGGAACTTGATAGTGAAGATATTGATATCGTTGTGGCGGATGCCGGAAGATATGGATTTGTAAGACTTCTGTATTACGATGAATCGTACGGTTTTGACAAAGCCGTCTGCTATACTGACAGCACAGCACTATTTAACGATTTGTGGAATGACTGGCTGCATGAGCAGCTTTTTCAAATAGCACTAAAAAATCCGCCATTGATGGATTTGGATTATGAAGACATCTTTGAGACACTTTCTGAGGAAAAACAAAAGGAATTAATGAACAAGCGTCACTACTTCGCACAAAAATCAGGCATTACAAATGCCTGATTTTGCGCTCCACTATCCATACCAACACACAGCCAGCAGCATAGCACATAATATCTTTCACATCAAATGCTGTCCCCAGCAGTACGCGCAGAAACGGATTGTCTTCCACACCAAGCAGCTCTACCAGATTGAAATACTGCAAAATCTCCACTCCTGTGGCAAAGAGAAAAACATATAATGGCAGTCGCTGCACGGAATCCGGCAGCCAAATACGGACAAAAGTATAAATGACAACCACAACCAGCAAATCGCCGATATATGGCCTTACAATTCTGTCATGGACAAACAGTGCGATGAATACCTCTACAATCAATAAAATGATTGTTAGAATCATATAATATACGCGCTTTTTCAAAATTTTTACCCCACTTTCCAAAAAATGCTGCTCATCGCATCATATTTCGTTAAACTTTCGTTTCACATATTACCTCTTCACAAGTCCGTAATGTGTGCATTGCAAAATAAGCCCCTGGATTCTAATTTACATTTTTATAATATGGTACACTTTTAGGAACGTCAAGTATTTATTTTGAATCGTAACACCCTAAATTCAGGTTGACATTAGTCAACCTGTTTGCTATACTATAATTGTTTGACACAAGTAACACTAACTTGTATATAAAAATACGCTAATAAAGAAACGAAATCCCGCCATCTTTTGAAGGAGGTCTGTAACAATGCTGGATCAAATCATAACATCAACCATACTGATTTTATTCCTCTTACTCCTCTCAGTGTTTTTAGAAAAGCGAATACACCCCTGCCTGAAATACGCACTCTGGCTGCTGGCAGTCATCAAATTGCTGATTCCGCTCCCAGATTTTGAGACGCAGATGAGTGTTTTGAATGTCATCCATCCGGAAAGCGCACAGCACTGGTTCCTTGACAATGGTTCAGCCAGCCTCCCCGGCACACTCCCGGAAACCGCACCAGAGCACAGTGACAGCGCCGCGGCGGACGCTTCCGCCTTCCAGCAAAATTCTGGCCAGAACGCTTCGTTACAGGAAAATGTTTTACAGGAAAAAGCTTTTTCAGAAAATGCATTTCATGAGAACGCTTTTCAGGATACTTCGATTCAGGAGAGCACTTCTCCTGCTGCTTCCTTTCAGGAGGCATCCTCTCAAGTGGTGTTCTTTCAGAAAATAACCGACATTCTCACGGTGCTCTGGATATGCGGCATCCTTGTGTGCGGCGGAATTTTTCTGTGGAGCAGCCTGCAGTTTCAACGATGGCTGCGGCACAATCGGATCTTCACCGGAACGTACATGGACAGACTTTCCATTTATGAAGTCCCCGGACTTGGCACCCCATGTCTGGCCGGCGTCTTTGCACCTGCAATTTATGTCGGCAAAGAACATCCTTTTGACAATGTGCAGCTTTCTTACATATTGGCGCACGAGTACACGCATTTCAGACACAGGGATCACATCTGGGCTGCCGCAAGATGCATCTGCGTTTCCCTGTACTGGTACAATCCCTTTGTGTGGCTGGCGGCGCGCAGGTCTGCCAGCGACGGCGAGCTTGCCTGCGATACGGGAACCTTAAAGCAGATCGGGGAAGCGAACCGCATCTCATACGCCAAAACGTTAATCCTCGCCGCAAAAAATCTGTCACAGCCGGCAAATACGCGGATTTCCGGATACCGAACCGGCGCCGCAGGAGGTATGAAAGAGATGAAAAGAAGGATAAAACTGTTAAAAAACAAACCCCGCACCAGACGGATCACCCTCGCAGTGACACTTGTTCTCTGCTGCGGCATAATCGGATGCACCTATGGAAGCGCGGCAAATGACAATCGCGGCAGCACACAGGTTTCACCCGAACTGACAGACACCGTGCAGGCGAACACACAGAAAACCGAATCTGAAAGCAGAAATGAACTCCAGACTGAAATTCAATCCGAATTCAAAAACACAATTGAAAGCGAAATCGATATGAAAACCGAAACTGAAAACGAAGACGAACCAGAATCCGCTTCTCCCGAAAGCATGGTCTATCAAAATATCACCCTGTACCGCGCCCCGGAACCTGACCATGTATGTATCATCGTCCAACCCTCCGTGGTCAGGGACTATCTGGACTACTACTACATCCCATCTGGCAGCGCACAAGACCAGCTGCAGTCATTGATGGCGGACACAGAACCCGACTGGCAGAAAAATGAGGATCACTCTGTCATCGCAGGAAAGAATCTGAAAGAAACGGGATATCAATTGTACTATGAGGATAGAATCTACATGGTCTTTGAGGGCGGATATCTCTATACAACCGATGTCGATGAAGAGCGCGGCGTCGTGGAGTCCCTGGTCCGCAATGAGGCGCTCTGTGACCTTGTCCAGCAGCTCCTGTCGGAAAACCTCGGCTATGAACCAGTCGACATCACACAGATCCATGATATTGTATCCGCCAAATTAGATGTTTGCAGCATCTTTACAGACTGGGAATTCTACAGCCAGACAATAACAGACCAGGATACCCTCGCTTTATTCGAAGAGTGGTTTCGCAGCGCCAGATACATTTTATGGGGCAGCGGCTGCGGTAACGAGAATGCCTGTCTGGAACTGACGCTCTCCGACGGAAATGTCATCAGACTGTCCATGGCGACAGACAGCTGCAGCAATTTCGGCGTCAACGGTGTCTACTATGACTACAGGCCGAACGCTTCCTGGGACAACACTTCATTTTACCATTTTTTTGACGAGATACCGTGGGACGCTTAGACTCATCCTGCCATACAAACAGGGGCGCATATCGTCCCTGTTTGGTTCTGCACTTCCTAAAACAGTCTCAGCTGCTCATACTTCTGCGGAAACTCCCACAGATAGGCAAAGCAGGCGTCCACATCATGTACGATACCGTTCTTCTCACATTTTTCCCGGAACAGTGCCATCAGCTCCCGGCTCCGGTCGCTTGGCACTTCGTAGGCATGTCCGAACTTTCTGCGATACCGCTCCTTCATTCCCGGAAAATGCCTGTCCAGCGCCGCATAGAAATACTCCCTGTCGCCGTCGCGCAGCGTCACCCCCATGCCAAAGCAGATGATGCCATATACTTTCGCGTCAATGCAGTAGTCCAAAATTCCCTCAATATTCTCTCTCGTGTCATTGATAAAAGGAAGAATCGGCGACAGCCAGACAATTGTCGGTATCTGATGCTCCCGGAAGATTTGCAGTGCCCTCACTCGCTCCTTTGTCGTGCACACATTGGGTTCCAGCAGTTTGCAAAGTTTTTCGTCGTATGTCGTCAGCGTCATCTGAACGACGCACTTTGCTTTCCTGTGAATGCTCTCCAGCAAATCCAGATCCCGCAGAATCCGGTCCGACTTCGTCTGTATCGCCACGCCATACTCATAGTGATCGATAATTTCCAGACATCTCCTTGTCAGGTTCAATGTCTCCTCACAGTGCATATAGGGATCGCACATCGCCCCTGTCCCAATCATACATTTGCTGCGCCTGGAGCGGAGCGCCCTCTCCAGCAGCTCCGGCGCGTTCCGCTTGACCTCGATATCCTCAAAATCGTGTGTGAAGCCATAGCATGTACTCCTGCTGTCGCAGTAAATACAGCCATGTGTGCACCCTCTGTACAGGTTCATGCCGTTTTTAGCGGACAGAATTCCTTTCGCGTTCACAAAATGCATGTCCAGCCTCCTGTTTCTTTATTTTCCTACTGTTCCTTACACTCCGCCCTGTATTGAACAGGTGTTCTTCCAGTCGCTTTCTTAAATGCCTGAGAGAAATAGGACTGCGAGGAAAAGCCCAGAATCGTCGAAATCTGGGAAATGGAATGCGACGTCGAGCTGAGCAGCGATTTCCCCTCCTCAATCCGCTTCTGGAGAAGATATGTAATGGGCGACACCCCCATATATCTTGTGAAGGCATGCGCCATGTAGTATTTGTTCATATGCGAGAAGGACGCCAGCGTATCGAGTGTAATGTTCTCCGCATAATTGGCGTCCAGATAATTTTTAATCTGGGCACACTCCCTGTTCAGGAGGACATTGCTGCTCTGCACGATGGACAGATTGTTGTTTCGAAGCATGCACAGCAGGATCACTTCCAGCAGGTTCTGGCAGACAGCTTCATAGTTCTCCTCCTTTTTGGTAATCTCTTCCAGCATGATATTCAGATAGGCATACACATAGGAATTCTGCGTATTATATTTGTACACATCCCCCGACGCAGTCTGCATGAGGATACTGTCCTGCACCGAGGCGATCTTCTCAAACGAGAACGCAAGCCCGTCAATCCCCAGCACAATATATTCAAGGGGCGTCGTGTACAATGATTTCTCGGTGTGCTGCACATGCGGGTTTATAATGACCATATCGTTTTTGCCCACTGAGAACTCCATGCCCTCCGTGATAAACGTGCCGCTGCCGTGCACTACATAAAACAACTCACTGAACGGGTGCGAGTGCAGAATACTCTGCCAGTCCCCCTCATACTTTGAGGTTGAAACATATAAAAGTTTTACTCCGTCAAAACCAGAAGGTTTATCGTTTTCTATACAGTGTCTGGTGTTTCCCATGGCATCTCCTCCCAGATCGAATGAATCCACATGTATACTCCACATTACAGTTCCTGTCTAAAAATCACTTCTATATAATAGATATACCAGAATTTAGATATTTTGTCCACACACTTTATATCCCAAAAATTTCTAAAATTTCTTTCTTTTGACATTTTGTGTATCCGGTACATTTTAGAAAGAACAAGATTTTCTTTTCAGCGCAATCATATTAGCAATATGTATAGAACCTTTTGAATAGTTATAAATCCGATATCCATTTTGCACAATACATAAAACAACACATTTTTCTTTTTAAATAAAAATATCTAAAAGCAAGATTTATAAAATTTCCAGCAATAATCAGATTGAATATACGGAATGCTTTCGCTATACTGAAACCATACTTAACAATTACTTATGGCAGCGTTCTATTTCGCCATACCATATGTATCCCTGCAGTTTCTCTGTACCTGTTTATCACCAGATGCACAGAATGCTCCCGGATACACACCTTAAAAGGGAGGGACTATTTATGAAATCGAAAAAAGTTGTTTCATCGTTACTCGCAGGCACTATGGTTGTGTCACTTTTCACCGGATGCGGTGCCCAGGACGCATCCCTGCAGCTGGCACCAGACACAAATACTGCTGCAGACACAACTCCAGCAGACACAACTCCGGCGGAGCAGACACCGGCTGAAAACACAGCTAATGCAGACACCACACCAACATACGAAGAGCAGACATTAAAAGTAGCCGCTTTTGAGGGCGGATACGGCGCAGATATGTGGTCAGAGGTTGTGGCAGCTTTTGAAGCTTCCCATCCCGGTGTGACTGTGGAGCTTACTGTTGACAAAAAATTGGAGGATGTCATCAGCCCGGCTATGAAAGCAGGTGATTATCCAGATGTAGTACATCTCGCAACCGGACGCGAGGCGGCTCTGACAGAGACTCTGACAAAGGAGAAGGCGCTGCTTCCACTGACAGATGTCCTTGAAATGACAGTTCCCGGCGAAAGCGTAAAGGTAAAGGACAAAATCATTCCCGGTTTCCTTGACACACTGGCTACCAATCCTTACGGAGACGGCGTGACCTACTATGCACCGATGTTCTACAGCCCCTGCGGACTGTTCTACAATGCGGGACTCTTCACCGAAAAGGGATGGGACGTTCCGACGACATGGGAAGAAATGTGGGCGCTCGGCGACAAAGCCGCTGAGGAAGGCATCGCACTGTTCACCTACCCGACAACCGGATATTTCGATGCATTTACATACGCGACACTGTCATCAGCCGGCGGTTCTGATTTCTTCAACAGCTGCATGACTTATGAGGACGGCATCTGGGAAAGCGACAATGCGACGAAAGTATTCGAGCTGATCGGACAGCTTGCACAATATACAGAAGGCACTACCGTTGCCAACGCGAACAATGATAACTTTACAAAGAATCAGCAGCTCATCCTTGACAACAAGGCCATCTTCTGCCCGAACGGCACATGGCTTCCCGGCGAGATGGCGGACGCACCGAGAGCTGATGGTTTTGAGTGGGGATTTATGGCAATTCCTGCAGTGAACGCAGGCGGTTCCGGATGCTCTTTCTGCTGGTTTGAGCAGATGTGGATTCCCGCAGCAGCACAGAATCAGGATATGGCAAAAGAATTTGTAGCATATATGTACTCTGACGAAGCGGCTGCAATTTTTGCAAAATCTACGGCAATCCAGCCAATCACAGGTGTGAGCGATTCTCTCGAAGGCGATAACAAGATGTTCTACAGCATCTATGACAACGGCGCAACTGCTGTTATGGGCGGATTTGCATCGACTGCACCGGTAGAGGGTGTCAACATGCTCGATACACTGTGCGGAACAGTCAACAGTATCGTGAGCGGTGACAAGACTGTTGCTGAATGGCAGGCCGCTGTGGAAGAAGCAAGCGACAAATTGAGAGCAGCAATGGAATAAGGTTTTAGGAGCGCCCCGAAGGTTTCTGCCTTTGGGGTGCTTTTTTCGAAATAAATGGAGGTATGAATGTGAAAAAGAGCAAAGAACGATCTATTTTCATAACCATATGTGTAGCACCAGCAGTCATACTGTTTATTATCTTTATGCTGATTCCCACGTTCAACGTCTTTAAGATGTCGCTGTACAAATGGGGCGGCTACTCCAACAACAAAGAATTTGTCGGACTGAACAATTTTAAAATTCTGAGTGAGGACACGAATTTCTTCCGTTCCTTCCAGAATACCGTCCTGCTCATCGTCTGCGTAACGATCGTGACGATGGCGCTCTCCCTGATTTTTGCGGCAATCCTCTCCCGCGAGAAAATCAAAGGGCAGAATTTTTTCCGGATTATATTCTACATCCCGAATATTTTGTCCGTAGTCGTCATCTCAGCGATCTTCTCTGCGATCTATGACCCGAACAGCGGACTTCTGAACAGTGTCATCGGCATCTTCAGAAGCAGCGAAAAGACGCCGATCCTGTGGCTTGGCGACCAGAAGCTGGTCATCTACAGCCTGGTGATCGCGATGATCTGGCAGGCGATCGGATACTACATGGTCATGTATATGGCAAGTATGGCAAGCGTGCCGGAAAGCCTGTACGAATCCGCCAATCTGGAGGGCGCGGGCAAAGTACAGCAGTTCTTCTCCATCACACTGCCGCTGATCTGGACCAATGTAAGAACCACCCTGACATTCTTTGTCATCAGTTCGATCAATCTAAGCTTCCTGATTGTCAAAGCTTTGACAAACGGCGGACCCGACGGGGCGACAGAAGTATTTTTGAGCTACATGTACAAACAGGCTTACACCAACTCCTCCTACGGATACGGTATGGCGATCGGTGTTGTCGTGTTCCTGTTCTCCTTCGGACTGTCGGCACTCATCAACTTTGTAACCAGGAGAGAACCGTTGGAATTTTAAAGGAGGGAAATGCAGATGCAGGAAAAGAAAGAACTGAATTTCAGCAAGTTATACAAATTTTTTATCTACGCTGCCCTGCTGGCGCTCGCCATCAGTATCGTGGTGCCGGTCGGCTGGGTGTTTCTGGCATCCATCAAGGAAAATTCCGAATTTTACGGAAATCCGTGGACACTGCCAAAGGGCATCTATTTCCAGAACTTTATCGATGCCTTCGAAAAAGCAAAGATGGGCGAGTACTTTATGAATTCCATCCTTGTGACCGTGCTGGCGCTTTGCATTCTGCTCGTGGTGGCGCTTCCTGCCGCCTACGTGCTTGCCCGCTACCGCTTCTTTGGGAGCAAGGTTATCAACATCCTGTTTATGGGCGGGCTGTTCATCAATGTAAACTATATTGTCGTACCGATTTTCCTGATGTTTGTCGATGCTGACAAATTTTTGAGAAATCACATGGGAAACGGCTTTTTCCTGAACAACCTCTTTGTCGTGGCGCTTGTGTACGCCGCCACTGCCCTTCCGTTTACAATTTATCTGCTCTCTGGATTCTTTGTCACAATACCGAGGGATTATGAAGAGGCTGCTTATATGGACGGAAGCAGTTACTTCCGGACTATGGTCCAGATTATGATGCCGATGGCGCTGCCGAGCATTATCACAGTGATTCTGTTCAACTTTCTGTCGTTCTGGAATGAGTACATCATCTCAATGACACTGCTCACAAAGGACTCCAAAACACTTCCGGTAGGACTGATGCAGCTGATGCAGGCACAAAAGGCAGCCGCAAATTACGGGCAGCTCTACGCCGGTCTTGTCATCGTAATGCTGCCGACTCTGATCCTGTACATTCTGGTTCAGAAGAAACTGACACAGGGCATGAGCCTTGGCGGTCTGAAAGGATAATGAGGGAGGTATGGATATGAAACAACTCATCAGATTACTGTACCTGCTGGTTTTTATTGCCAGCATGGCATTGATTATAACAGGCCAGCGCAATATCGGGCCGGCCGGGCTTCTGACAATGCTTGTCGGTCTCGCCGGAATATTAGTTCTCCTCTATCTTTACAACAAAAAATATCAATAAATTACGAAATTATGAAAAAGGAGGCCGCCAAAATGAATATGGAAAACACTGGCAGACTGACACTGCCGACTGATGTGGACATGGTTGATGAGACACTGCGCCTGAAAAATCTGCTGGGCGCAGATGCCCTGCGCGACTGCGACGGAACGACCATGCCCGAAGAGCTCCTGAACCAAAACGCCAAAATATACGCAACCTACTACACCACCCGCAAAGACAACAACTGGGCAATGCAGAACCCGGAGGAAATCCAGCAGGAATACCTGATCAGCGACCGCGTCACAGCGCGGGGGGAAAGCCTGCGCATCCAGCTCATGAAAGGATTTCATACCGAACAGCTCAAAGTAAACACACTGGACTCCCCAAAGCGCTGGTGGGAAGTGATCGACCGGACGACCGGCGAAGTAGTTCCACCTGAGCGCTGGGAATACGACAGCGCGTCGGGTGAAGTTGTGATCGAGACCATTCCTTACCACCAGTACACCGTCAGCTTCCTTGCATTTCTGATCTGGGACCCGGTACATATGTATAACTTTATCACAAACGACTGGAAAGATGCGCCCCATCAGCTGACCTACGATGTGCGCCAGCCCAAGACACAGGCCTATGTCAAAGAAAAACTGAAAAAATGGTGTGAGGACAATCCAAATATCGATGTCGTGCGCTTCACCACCTTTTTCCACCAGTTTACCCTGACCTTCGATGACCAGAAGCGGGAAAAATATGTGGAGTGGTTCGGCTACAGCGCCAGCGTAAGCCCTTATATTCTGGAACAGTTCGAGAAATGGGCAGGCTACCCGTTCCGTCCGGAATACATTGTCGATCAGGGCTACCACAATTCGACCTTCCGCGTGCCGTCCAAAGAATTCCGGGATTTCATCGAGTTTCAGCAGATAGAGGTCTCCCGTCTGGCAAAAGAACTCGTCGACATCGTGCACAGCTACGGCAAGGAGGCAATGATGTTTCTGGGCGATCACTGGATTGGAACCGAACCCTTTGGAAAATATTTTGCGGACATCGGTCTGGACGCTGTCGTCGGCTCGGTCGGAGACGGTGTCACGCTGAGAATGATCTCTGACATCAAAGGGGTAAACTATACCGAAGGACGGCTGCTCCCCTACTTTTTCCCCGATGTCTTCACGGAGGGCGGCGACCCGATCGGCGAGGCACAGGACAACTGGCTGAAAGCGCGCCGGGCCATCCTGCACTCCCCTCTGGACAGAATCGGATACGGCGGCTATCTGAAACTTGCAGCTGGGTGGCCGGGCTTCATAGACCAGATACAGAAAGTGGTCGATGAGTTCCGCCAGATACACCAGAACATGCAGGGAAGAAAATCGTACACCGCGCCGTTCAAGGTTGGCATTCTGAACTGCTGGGGCGGTATCCGGCGCTGGATGTCAAACCAGGTACACCACGCGCTGTGGTATCGGGAAATCTATTCCTATGTGGGTGTGATCGAATGCCTGAGCGGAATGCCCATCGACGTCGAGTTCATCGACTTTGACCAGGTGCGAAACGGCATCGATTCCGATATCAGGGTGATCATCAATGCCGGCGACGCCTACACATCCTGGAGCGGCGCCGAAAACTGGAAGGACGAAAAAGTCGTATGTGCCATCCGCCGGTTTGTGGACGAGGGCGGCGGATTTATCGGAGTCGGTGAGCCGAGCGCTTACCAGTATCAGGGCCGCTTCTTCCAGCTCAGTGACGTGCTGGGCGTTGACAGGGAACTGGGCTTCTCCATGAGCACTGACAAGTACAACACCCAAAACCGCGAACACTTCATCCTGGAAGATATTCCCGGTGAGATTGATTTCGGCGAAGGAAAGAGCCGTATCTATGCACAGGGCGAACATTACCAGATTCTGGATATGGACGGAAAATACAGCCGTCTGGTAGTCAATGAATACGGAAACGGCAGAAGCGTTTATTTCACAGGGCTTCCGTACTCGCCCCAGAACTGCCGCATTCTGCTGCGCGCCATTTACTACGCCGCGCACCGGGAAAATGAGATCCGGAAATATTATGTCACAAATGTCGATACGGAACTTGCCGTTTTCGAACAGACCGGAAAAATCGCTGTCATCAACAACTCCAGACAACCGCAGACAACCGATCTGTATGTGCACGGAGCCCTGTTCCGCCAGCTCGAACTTGCCCCGATGGAAATGCAGTGGATCGATTATGAAAACAGCGTGTCCGGCGGGAATGGAGGTTTGTCATGAGTACCGTAAAGCCATCCTGCACCGGCATCGACGAGGCGATCGCGGCATTTGGGATTGAAACCGCAATCAACGGCAGGCTGATCCAAAAAAGTCCCTATGGAAACGGCCATATCAATGACACGTTCCTCCTTCGCTATGAGACGCCGGACA